>CALBIE010000333.1 GCA_937893495.1 uncultured Verrucomicrobiales bacterium
CGGCGCGGGGCAACACACACGGGTCGTGCCGACCGCGAGCCTTCAGCGTCGTGTTCTTGTGCTCGATATCGACGGTGTCCTGCTCGACGAGCACGGTCGCCACGGGCTTGAACGCCACGCGGAAGTAAATCGATTCGCCGTTGCTGATGCCGCCCTGGATTCCGCCTGAGCGATTCGTCGTCGTGTAAACTTTTCCCTTCTTGGCCCGGAAAACGTCGTTGTGTTCGAGGCCGGTCAGATTGATACCGTCAAAGCCGGAGCCGATATCAAATCCCTTGCTGGCGGGCAGACTCAGCATGGCTTTGCCGAGGTCGGCCTCGAGTCGATCAAACACGGGTTCGCCCCAGCCGGTGGGAACGCCGCGCGCGACCCCGGTCACAATGCCGCCAACGGTGTTGCCCTGTTTACGCATGCGCTCAATCAAGCGAATCATCTTCTTCGCGACCGCCGCATCGGGACAGCGAACAATGTTCGATTCCACCTGTTTGAGAGTAACTTTGTTCCAATCGACTACGGCCTTGATCTTCTGCACCTGTTGAACGAAGGCCAATACTTCGACGCCAAACTTCTGCCGAAGAATCTTTTTGGCAATCGCCCCTGCCGCGACTCGGCCGATCGTTTCACGCGCGCTCGTGCGCCCACCTCCCGGCCAGGCACGGATACCGAACTTCGCGTCGTAGGTGTAATCCGCGTGCGAGGGACGATATTTGGTCGCCATTTCCGTGTAGGCCTCGGAACGTTGATCCTGGTTGTGAACAATCATGGAGATGGGAGTTCCGAGAGTTCGCCCTTCAAATGTGCCGGAAAGGATTTCGACCCGGTCGGCTTCCTTGCGCGGTGTGACAATCTTTGATTGACCGGGTCGGCGGCGATCAAGGTCCGGCTGGATGTCCACCTCGGAGAGCTTGACTTGCGGCGGACAGCCATCCACGACGACGCCCACACCCTTGCCGTGGGATTCGCCCCACGTCGTGATGCGGAATAGCTGGCCAAAAGTGTTGCCCATGCGGGCGAGGATGAAACAATTCGCGGGCAAGGTCAAATTCAGCGCGTGCCGGCATTTTAACGGAGCGCGACTGCGTCCGGAGGACCAGTCGCAGCAGGTCTGCGCAAGACTGTTTGGCCATCAGTGGTGGGGTGAGACTATGTCGAACCTCTGATCGTTGTCCTTCTGCTACAAAAAACAGATCAGAGGCTCCGCGTAGCGTCGCCCCACCCGAGGGGTGCAAACCGGCAAAGTTCAATGCCCCGGGGTTTCCACAATGGCTGCGGCTCGTCTCCGACACAGCCGCGCTCCGGGGCTCTGCCTGAATACGCCCCTTCGCCCTCGATATTTCCAAACCTTCTCGCCGCCGCCGCCTTTCTGCGGCATAAATGCTGTAGCGCTTCGTGGGCAGTGCGCACATGCGCCCTCTCGCCCGGGGCGCAAACTGACGGCGGTCGGTTGACTCGCCGGAGTGTCGGGCAATCTCGAAATCAATGTTCATCAACTCCATCGCCACCGCCGTTCCGCCCGATTGCTACACGCAGGCGGAATGTTTCGCGGCGTTTGAACAGGCACCGGAATTCGCGCGGTTGAAACCGAGGTCGCGCGAGTTGGTGCGCAAGGTATTGCTCGCCGATAACGGCATTGACCAGCGTCACGTCGCAGTGGCCGAACTGGCGGAGGCTTTTCAATTGAATCCGGACGCGCTTCATCGACGCTTTGAAAAAGCGGCACCGACACTCGCGACCGAAGCGGCGCGGAAAGCCGTTCATGAAGCAGGCCTTGACCCGGCGGAGATTGATGCGGTCATTGTCAGCACTTGCACCGGTTATCTCTGCCCCGGATTGACGAGTTACGTGACTGAGCGAGTTGGCTTGCGTCCAGACGTGCATGCGATGGATCTCGTGGGCCAGGGATGCGGCGCTTCGGCGCCCAATCTTCGGACGGCTCACGGTCTCTTGAAAAGCGGCTCAGTAAAGCGCGTCCTTTGTATCTGTGTCGAAGTCTGTAGTGCGGCGTTTTATCTCGATGACGATCCGGGCGTGCTCGTCAGCGCCTGCTTGTTTGGTGATGGTGCTGCGGCAGTCGTGGTCTCCAATGAACCGGGCGGCGGACGGCGGGTGGAATGGAAAGATGGTGCAACCCATCTCAGCCCCGCGGATCGCGATTTTCTGCGATTCGAACAGCGCGGGGGGATGCTGCGAAATCTCTTGGACCGGCAGGTCCCGGCGATTGCCGCTCGGCACGTCGAAAATCTGTTGAACGAAATGCTCGTTAAAAACGGCTTGAAACGCGACGACATCAGCGGTTGGATTCTCCACAGCGGAGGCCGCGACGTGTTAAAAGCATTGGGTGGCCAGCTCGGCTTGTCGGCGAAGGAATTGCATCATAGTGCGGAAACCCTGCGATTGTTCGGCAATGTGAGCAGTCCATCGGTCCTTTTTACGCTGGAACGCGCTTTGCGGGAACAGCAACCGGGCGGTTGGTGGTGGTTGACGACTTTTGGCGCAGGCTTTAGTTGTCATGGCACGCTGCTGCGCGTCGAGTGAATGAAACGCATTGTTCAACCAGAATTGCTGGATGAGATGTCCTCCGAGAATCCGGAGGCCGTCGAAGCGCGGCGCGATCTCCAGTGGGTGAACTGGTGGATGGGACATGCTGCAATCTTTCGCTCAGCGCTACGGGGCGCGTTTTCCAGTCCACCGAAATCCATCGTGGAAATTGGCGCCGGGGATGGCTCGTTGTTATTGCGCGTGGCCCAGATGCTGCGGTGGGATAGCCGGGAGACGACTGTATGGATTGTTGATCGCGAGGATACCGTGTCGGCCGCCACGCACATGGGATTCAATCAACTGGGCTGGCGAGTCAACGTGGTCCGGTCGGACGTTTACGAATGGTGGAAGAGCCGTGGCGCAGAGGAGGTGGATCTGGTGGTCGCGAATCTGTTTCTCCATCACTTTGAGGAACCCGAGTTGCAGCGATTGCTGCGATCCATCGCGGACCATGCGACCGCCTTTGTCGGCTGCGAACCGCGCCGCAGTGCATTGGCGCATTTTTTCGCGCGGCAAGTTTGGTTGATTGGCGCCAACCGGGTAACGCGTGTTGACGCCGTTCGCAGCGTTGAGGCGGGATTCAACGAGACCGAACTCATCAATCTCTGGCCGCGCCGGCCACACTGGAAACTCACCGAGTGCCGCGCCGGTCTGTTCAGTCACTTTTTTGCCGCGCTGAAATGCCCGGACCGAGCCCCGGTCGGGTAAATTCTTTGAACGTCGCCGAGAAACGTCTCGTCAACTGTCGTTCGGCAACTCAGATTTTCAGCGGCATGGATTGTATTGAACGGGATATCACGGTCACTTGGCGGCATCAGGTGCATTTTACCGAGGGCGTCTTTGACCGGGCGAACCGGTTGCTGGTCGATACGATCGCCGATGGCGGTGATCTACCGCCGCACAAAGTGCTGGTCGTATTGGACGAGAGTCTGACGCGCTTCGGCGTGGACAAGGCGATCGAAGAATACTTTGCCGCACATTCCGATACCCTGACTCTCGTACGCGCGCCCATGGTGATGGAAGGCGGCGAACGCGTAAAAAACTCCTATTTTCACGTCTCGGAAATTCATTCCCAACTCGATCGATATCACATTGATCGCCACAATTATCTGATTTGCGTCGGGGGCGGGGCATTGCTCGACATGGTCGGACTCGCGAGCACGACGGCGCATCGGGGCATTCGCCATATCCGAATTCCCACGACCACGTTATCGCAGGATGACTCGGGTGTCGGTGTGAAGAACGGCGTCAACGCCTTCGGAAAAAAGAATTTCATCGGTTCCTTTTGTCCGCCCTTCGCCGTGATCAATGACTTCAAATTGCTGGAGACATTGCCGGAGCGGGAAAAGCGCTGCGGATTCGTCGAAGCCATCAAAGTGGCCTGTATCCGCGATCGAGAATTCTTTGGAGAACTGGAACAAAAGGCCGAAGCGCTCGCCCGCTTTGAACCCGAGGCCATGAAGCGCCTGATTCATCGTTGTGCGGAACTGCACGTCAATCATATCGCCACGTCCGGCGACCCGTTTGAGTTCGGTTCCGCGCGACCGCTCGACTTCGGTCATTGGGCCGCGCACAAGCTGGAACAGATATCCGAGTACAAGATCCGTCACGGTGAGGCCGTCGCCATCGGAATTGCACTGGACGTGATTTACTCAGTGAAGAAGGGTCTGTTGGACGAAGCCAGTGCCGAACGCATTATTCGCTTGCTGGGCGCGGTGGGCTTTGACCTGTTTGCCGCCGAGTTGACTCATACTGATTCTGATGGGCGACTATTGGTGCTGGAGGGATTGAATGAATTTCGCGAGCACCTCGGCGGCGAATTGACCATCACTCTGCTGAAGGAGATCGGTTCGGGCGTCGAGGTGCATGAGATGGACCTGCCGCTGGTTCTGGAATCGCTGAAAGCGCTACGCGCGCGGTTTGGAACTGAGGCGTAACACTTTCAGCCACGGATTGAACACGGATGAAACACTGTTCAGGTCTGATCAATCGTGTTTGTCCGTGAGGTGATGCGAGGGCGATGGAAGTTAACGGAGTATGATTGGCTTTCGGGCAGGGTTTGCACCATGACATCCGTGTTGTTTCCGTGTTCCATCCGTGGCCAGACCAAATTGTTTTGGCTTTCCCGCAGCGACCCGGGCTATTCGAGGTGCTTCATCACCCCGCTAGCCAGGGGCGTCCACAGACCCATCCGCACTCCCGCTTGCCGCAGTCCCGTACCGGTCCAGGTGTTGCAGGTGCCGATGAAATTGTAACTTCCGTTGGCCTCGTAGAATCCATCGCTTTCAAAGTAACCAGGTGCGGGAATTCGAACGGCACGTCCCGTTTCATTGGTGCGCACGGCTGCGCCGATGAACTTGATGAGAGTTTCATACTGCGCGGGAGTGATCGACGTTCTCTTGCAGAGACTTCCCGTTTTCGGTTTTCCGGTATAGGTGATGTGCATTGCCGTTTCACTCGGCAGAAAGAGTGCCTTGAAGGCAATCCCGAATGACAGGTCCTTCCACTCGGGAACGTTGAGATAAAATCCCCGGTCGCCCCAGCCGATGGCGACGTATTCCGGATTCGGAGGAACGGCTTCGAACTCGCTCGGCGGAAACGTTTTCGTCCAGTCGATTTGCTCAGTTTTTGCCGGCACGACGACGTCCGCATGAACGCCGTTGGACCACACGAAAATCTCCACACCCTCTTTTGCGGGAACGAAATCTCGATTCACGGCAATGGCACCCAGTGTGTGGGCGATAAAAAAGTAGAGCAGCGGACCCAGCACGGCCACACCCAGGCCGCCGCCGACCGCCTTGATTGCAATGCGAATCCCTCGCGGGCGGGAGTTGATCCAATCAAGGACATTGCGAGGACGAAGCTTCACGATGTTTTCAAACTCGACCAGCCATCCCCTCGGGCCGGTCGAGCGACGGGATCGATATCGACGTAGAGAATCGTCTCGGCCGATTCGCCGTAGGGCCCTTGAACTATCTCATACCCGTTCGCATCAATAACGAGCGAGCAACCGATGCACTTGCGGCCCTTCCACGGACCGTCGGTGATCGGCCCCACATTGCTGGCCGAGGCAATCCACATGGAAAACTCGCGCGCGACCGGAATATATGAATCACGCCAAAGCTGCCCATACGGCGTGGCTGAATTGTCGTGATCGGCCGGCACCGCCCAGGCGCTCGGGGAGAGAATGAGATCGGCACCCATGTAACCAAGCGATCGACTGACGACGCAATCTTTTGCGAAACCGTCAGCGCAGATCATCAGCCCGATTGTTCCGAATCGGGTTCGGCAAACGTTTAATCGATCACCCTGCGTGTAATACTCATGCCCGATTTCCAGCTCGTTCAGTTTGCGATGTTTCAGGAGGAGTTTGCCGGTGTCATCGATGATGACTGCGGAGTTGAACACATCGTCTCCGTCGCGTTCGGTCAGTCCGGCGCAAAGGTGGACGCGATGTTCAGCCGCGAACTTCGCCAGTTGCTGAAAGGCTGTCCCGTCCGGAATGGGTTGCGCGCCTGTCTTCGCCGACGAATGGGTCCATCCCAGATCCATCGTTTCCGGCAGGAGCACGAAATCCGCGCCCTGCGATGCGGCTTCGGTGATACGATCACCGGCGCGACTGAGATTGCGGTCCGGTTCGCCACCTTCAACGAGCATTTGTGCGAGCGCTAGTTTGAACATGGCGGGGAATTGACGGAGGGCGCATTCGGTCGCTTCCCCGGAACGCGGACTTCAGGCCGCAGAAGGGTTGCCAACACGACGACGGTCGAGAGCGATTGACGCGGTGGTTTCAGACGCGCGTTTCTGCGGCGTGAACGCCGCGCTCCCGGCATTGAAGAAGGTATTAACCCGAACTCCGATATAGAATGAGGAGCGCGCCCGCCTCGGGCGCTGTTTTCCGCGCCCTCGCGGAAAACCCGGTCGTACCGAAATGATTCGGGTGTTAGTGGCAGTTCCGCGCGAATAAATATGGCCGCGAGGCGCGACCAGCCACACCCGAAGCGGGTGTGCTCCCCAACCTGGGCATTCGGGTTCAAAAGTTTCATGACGGCCAGCCGTATTCGCGCTCGACTTTGGCGATGCGCAGACGATAGCGGGAATACCACAGGGATTTGCCCTGCGTCTGGGCTTCGAGATGCTCTGGCTGGGCTTTCCAATTGCGGATGGATTCCAGATCACGCCAATACGAAACCGTGATACCGAACCCTTCGGCGTCGTGGGCCGTTTCGATTCCCAGAAATCCAGGTTGCTGTCGGGCCAGTTCCTCCATGCGTTGCGCGGTCTCGGCGTAACCATCGTCGTCATCACCGTGTTGCGAGGAGAAGATGACGGCGTAGTACGAGTCGGGGTTGTCGGATTCTGCGTTCATTCGAAATGGCATTCGCGGATTTCTTTGATTTTACCGAACAACCTGAGATTGCCCTTCATTGAATCCCGTCCGGGCGTCGCAGGCAATTCAATTGACGAATCCAGCATGCACGTGTGAACTCCCCGGCGAAAGCCACCCCCGGACGAATGAGCGAACCCAGTCCCAACGACCCGATGGTCTTCGAATGGATGAAGACCGGCGACCAGGCGTTTGCCACGATGTTAAACGCCATTGATGCCGCTCAGCGGTCCGTGCGGTTTGAGACCTATATCTTTTGTCGTGGCGAACCGGGCGACGCGTTTCGCGCGGCGCTGATTCGCGCGGCGCAACGCGGAGTCTATGTCTATGCGCTGATCGATGCCTGGGGTTCCACCGAGCTGCCCTCCGATTACTTCGATCCTTTGATTGCCGCCGGCGCGGAGTTTCGCTGGTTCAATCGCCCGAAGTTTCTCAAGGTCACATTTCGCAATCACCGCAAGCTCCTGGTCTGTGATGAACAGATTGCCTTCATCGGCGGCTTCAACATCGCGCCGGAATACATGGGGGACGGGATTCAAGGCGGCTGGCGCGACCTGGGGATGCGGTTTGAAGGGCCGCTTTCGGTGGCTCTGGCGGAATCATTTGACAAGATGTTCATGCGGGCGGAGCTGAAGCATCGCGCGTTCATGCGCCTGATGCGGACGGGCGCGCATCAGAGAATTGCCCGACCGCCGGATGGCGAGATCATCGTGAGCGGACCGGGCCGTGGATTAAGTCGATTGCGCAAGGCGTTGACGGCGGATTTGAGAGTGGCGAAGGAGGTTCGCATTATGGCGGCCTATTTTCTGCCGACGTTTCGGCTGCGACGGCGATTGCTTCGCACCGCGCGAAAAGGCGGCAAGGTGCAACTGATTCTGCCGGGCAGAAGCGACGTGATGCTCTCGCAACTCGCGAGTCGGCGGCTGTACACGAATCTCCTGAAAGCCGGCGTTGAGATTTACGAATATCAGCCACAGATATTGCACGCCAAGCTGATCAACATCGACAATGCCGTTTACCTGGGATCGGCGAATCTTGATACGCGCAGCCTGCACATCAATTACGAGCTGAGCGTGCGCTTCAACAATCCAGAGGTTGCGGCCGGCGCGAAGGAGGCGTTTGACGCCTCACTCAAACATTCCAAACGCATTGAATTGAAGGACTGGCGGCGGACGCGATCGCTCGGCGCCCGGTTGAAGGAAAACCTCGCCTACTGGTTGCTGGCGCGGTTGGACCTGTATATTGCGCGGCGGCAGATCATGGATTTGCGCTGACTTCCCGGGCGGGCGCATTCGGGTGAAGCCCTCAGAGCGCGGCGTTTACGCCGCAGAAGCGTTCACCTGCAACCGTCGTCACCGGTGCATGGAAGTTTTCTGCACCGCAACGCCTCTGCGGACTGAAGTCCGCGCTCCCGCTGCGGGTCTCCGCCCGAATGCGCCCCTTTCCAGGCCCAGATAAGTCTTACTTTCCTCACAGGATTTCGTTTACTAACGGCATGCCGACACCGGTCATCAGCGTGGCGCAGATGCGCGAATGGGAAGAGGCAACCTGGGCCATGGGTCAGTCCGAGGAGTCGGTCATGCGGAAGGCCGGCCAGGCAGTTGCACGAGCGGCACTGCGCATGACGCTGCCGGGTGCTGAGATTCTCGTTCTCGCCGGCAAGGGAAACAATGGTGGTGACGCCCGTTATGCCGCCGAATACCTGCCGGATCGTCGTGTTCAACGCGTTGACGTTGCCGATGCGGATTCGGCCGCCAAAGATGTTTCGCAATGGCCGGGAGAATCGAATCGCGATCGTTCAAGTTCACTCATCATCGATGGTCTCTTTGGCATCGGCCTGAATCGCCCGCTGGAATCCGGTTGGTTGCAGCTCGTCGAGCAGATGAATCAATCCGGTGTGCCAATCCTCGCCATCGATGTTCCCTCCGGCCTCAACGCGGACACCGGCGAACCAATGGGCGCCGCTGTGCGAGCCGACGCAACGGTGACGTTCGGTGCGATGAAGTCCGGCCTGATTCGCAGCACCGCGACACCGTTCGTTGGACGACTCGAGGTGGCGGCTGAGATCGGTTTGTTGGAATGTCCATTCGACAGCGAACTCAACTGGACGTTGCCGGATGATTTTAGCGGATTTCCAGTTCCCCGCCCCGTTGAAGGTCACAAAGGGACGTTTGGGCATCTCGTGATCATCGCCGGCAGTCGGGGATTTCATGGCGCGGCAGTTCTAGCCGCGCGCGGCGCACTGCGGGCGATGCCCGGTCTGGTCAGTGTGTTTACCACCGAGCAGGCTTATCCGGCGGTTGCGGCACAACTCCAGCAGCCGATGGTGCATTCGTGGAATCCGGAATCCGAATTACCGCCTTCTGCTTCAGCGATATTGTTGGGTCCCGGTCTGGCGGGGCGTGACCTGACCGACGCATTGATCGATACTGCCAGAATACTGTGGTTGGAATCGCCCTTGCCAATCATCGCCGACGCGAGCGCGCTCGATTGGTTGCCGTTGGGCAAGACTCCTGACGGTGCCATTCGAATCATCACACCTCATCCCGGTGAGGCGAAACGCATGCTCGCTCGGGCAGATGTCGAGGGGGCAACCAGCCGGAGTGAAGTATTGCACGGAATCAGCCATGCATGGGGTGGCTGCCGGGTCGTGTTAAAAGGCCGTCACACCCTCGTTGGCTATGATCGCGATAAGATTTACCTGAATTCTTCCGGCAATTCGGGGCTGGCTCAGGGTGGCAGCGGTGATGTCCTGGCCGGCTACCTCGCCGGTTCAGTCGCCCAACCCCGCCTGCAGGACGATCTCGACACGACCATTCGGCACGCCGTGTGGGAACATGGGCATGCCGCCGATGTGCTGGCCGCCCGGCTCAAGACCTGGGAAATCGAGGACCTGCTGCGTCAGCTTGGGAACTCGACCCTGACGGGCGCGGAAGGCTCTCCCCATTGAACCTGGTAGCAGCCGATGTCAGGAGAATCCGAGCACGAGAATCGTGTGGCATGAGACCCACGAACTCGTGTCGTCCGGTGGCGGAGCTTCGCGGTGTGGGGCAGATCTCCGACCTGCCGGTCCCGGCCTCTCTGAGGGCGCGGCTACCGGAAACGCAATTGAACCTGGACGTGTCCGGGGAACCAGAGGTTCCCGGAACTGGCGGGTCGGAGACCCACCCCACCTTTGGTAAAAGAAATTAGCCGGAACGATGCAGTTCAAATTGGGGGTAAAGAGCGATTTGCTGCGAATGGAGCGGGAATGGTGGAGTATTGGAGCAATGGAACACGGACACTGTTTGGTGAGTTGATTCGCAGCACTCCAACACTCCATTACTCCCCGTCAATGGCGACGATGCCAATGAGTTGGCGATTATCAACTGCATGGTCCCGGATTAGAGCCTCCTGACGTCGGCTGCTACAGTTCAGGGGTTCAAAGCGCGAAACTTCGTTTCGGCGAATTCTCTCCCCGGCCCCGCCAGTCGGTAAAACTGCCGCTTGTAATTTTTTTCCACGCGCGGATGATCGCCCCACCGTTCAGTCAGCCGAACCAAGATGATCAATCCGCCTTCCAACGACCCTGACGCGCAGAAAAAGCAGCCACGCCGTTTCATGGGCCGGTCGATTGCCCTGATCGGTTCGGCCGCCAATGCCGGCGAGTGGGCGCAAGCCAAGCGGCAACAGGAAAACGCGCCCCAACCCATTCGCCCGCCGGCCGGGCTCAAGGCGGTCATCTTTGGTCATACCGGCCAGGGTGATTACGGGCACGAACTCGACGAGATATTCCGAAACCGTGCCGGCATTGAACTGGTCGCGGTCGCCGACGCCAATCCTGCCGGATTGTCCAAGGCGGTCGCACGTCTCAAGCCGCAACGTTCCTATGCGGACTATCGCGAGCTGTTGGAGCGCGAACGACCGGACCTCGTGTGCATCGCGCTGCGCCGCGCCGACCAGCATTACGCCATGGCGCGGGCCGCTTTGATGGCCGGGGCAAATCTCTTTGTTGAGAAACCTTTCACCACCGATTTGGTTCAGGCCGGTGAACTGATTGCGGAAGCCCGGAAGAAAGGATTGAAGATTGCCGTCGCGCATCAGATGCGTCTCGCGCCGAACATTATCCATCTGCACCAGATAATCAAAGGCGGGATGATTGGCGAGCTGCTCGAGATTCGGGCCTGGGGCAAACAGGATCTCCGCGCGGGCGGAGAGGACATGATGGTCCTGGGCATTCATCAGTTTGACCTGATCCGGATGTTCGCCGGTGAACCACTCTGGTGCTCTGCGCGGGCCATGCAGAATGGACTGGAAATCACGCAGCGTGACGGCCGCCTTACGGAAGACAACGTCGGCCCGGTGGCGGGTGACGAAATCTTTGCCCACTTCGCATTTTCGGGCGGCGTCAACGTCACCTGGCAGAGCCGGCGAAAGCTTCGCGACCAGCTCGGCAATTGGGGCATCGATTTTCAGGGATCTGAAGGCGCCGCGCGAATCAATTGCAACGTGCCGCCGAGTGTTTACACCTTGCGCCGCGGGAGTTGGTCCGAAGATGGTCGTTCGGATCGGTGGGAGCCATTATCCACCGACCCGACCCGCAACGATTATCCCGGACGCAGCGCCTTTGCGATCGCCAATACCCGACTCGTGGATGACTGGCTGGATTCCATTCGCAGCGACCGCGAGCCCGTCTGCAACGCCACCAATGCCATGAAGGCCATTGAGATGGCGATGGGGGTGTATCAGGGAGCACTCCAGGGGACTCGCGTTTCTTTTCCGCTGCGGGATCGGCAACATCCTTTCATTCGCTGACGGCTGCATGGCTTCACGCTTCGCGATCGGGCGATGTCCAATCAACGCAAATCATCGGCATCGGGCTGGTCGAGGTAATCGCCCGGCGGCAGTTCGTCGTATCCCTGAAACACGTCCGGCCGTAATGGTTCCGAAATGGCGTGTTCTTCTTCGAGCCACTGGCCGAGATCGATCAACCGACAACGTTTCGAGCAGAAGGGGCCGAATTCGTCTTCGAACCACGCGCCTCTTTTCCCGCAACCCGGACACCTTATTGCCTTCAGATTCGCCATGCCGTCAATTCCCCAATACGTGATGCCGAATGATGTTGTAAACCCCCGTGGAATCAATCTCGTGCCCCGGCACCAGATTGTGATTCTGCGTGATCAACACCGGCCATTCGGCTTTATTCTTCGGAATGCACCCGTGCGAACCCTTGACCAGGGTTGCGTCCAGAGGCACAACATCCATCAACATCCGGAAACCAAGTTTCTTCTGCAGCAATCGTTTGGCGATGCGAATTTTCGGCCGTTTGATGCGTGGGTTCAGGAACAGTTCACACGGGTCGTAGCCCGGCTTGCGGTGAATGTCCACGGTAGGCGCGTAGTCCGGTGCTTTCCGATCTTCATTCCAGAAATAATACGTGAACCAGGCGTTGTCCTCAGCCACCGCGACGAGGTCGCCGGCGCGTTGATGGGAAATACCGGCCTTGGTCAGCTCTGTGTCGCATAACACTTTCGCGATGCCGTCCGTTCCTTCCAGCAGGCTTCGCACTTCCTTCCGCAGCGACCGGTCGTTCAGGTAAACGTGCGCCACCTGGTGGTCCGCGACGGCAAACACCCGGCTGTTGCCAAAGTCCAGATGGTCGCGTCCGAGTTCCTCCTTGATGGTCAACCATCCCTTTTCGCGAAACAGGCGGTTCAGGTGAATCGGCTGGTCCACCGGGCTGATGCCGTATTCCGACAGGAGGATTACCTTCACTCCCTTCCACGAATAAAAGTCGAGCAAGTCACCGACGATATTGTCGATAAATTGCAAATCCTGTGCGTTGGATGGATGGCCCGGCCCGAAGCGTTGCAGGCCGTAGTCGAGATGCGGCAAATAAACCAGGCTGAGCGTGGGTTGATGATGCTCCTCAATCCAACGCGCTGAATCGGCAATCCATTTGGTCGCGCAATCCGCTTTCCCCTGCGGCGAATCGAGTCCCGCCGCCGGTCCCCAGAATCCGGCAAAGGGAAACTCGCCCAATTCCTTCTTCACACCCTCGCGAATCGAGTAAGGCCAGGAATAGACATCGAACACCTTGCGCCCATCCGCCGGATAGCTCGGCCGCGGGGTGATGGAAAAATCCGCGGACGAATACATGTTATACCACCAGAACACTTTGGCGCAGGTGAACTTGTCGTCGCGCTTGCGCAGGTCGTCCCAGATCTTGGAGTGCTGCACCAGGTGATCGGACTGCTTCCAGAACTGCACCTCGGCCTGCTCGCGATTGTACCAGCCGTTGGCCACGATGCCGTGCTCGGCCGGTGTCTTGCCGGTGACATAGTTGCTTTGCGCCGTGCAGGTCACCGCGGGAAACGCCGGGCGAACGCGCGCGGTCGTCCCTTTCTGGCGAAAGCCCTCAATGCGCGGCGTCGAGGCCCCCAGTAGGGACTTCGACAAACCAACGACATTTAATACCACCGTGCGAACCACGGGCCAACGTTAGTGCGACGTCGGCGCAAGACAAACTGGAAATTCACCTGACCGTCCGATTAATACGCAGGCACTTCCCCCTGGAATCCAACGTTGCAAACCGTGGGAAATCGTTTTTGCTGGAGCAATGTCCGCTTCTTTCTCGATCGAAACTGTTGCTTCCCGCCGTGCTTTCATAAAAATCGCCGCCGCAATGGGCACGGTGGCCATCGCGCGCGGCGCGGATCCGCGAGCGATTCCCACGCTGGATGCCGAAATCCGCAAGGCACTCGACGACGCTCCGCTGAAACTTCTGTTCAAGGGCACGACATCCGCCGATTTGCGCGACTGGCAAAAGGAGTTCGGTGGGTTGATCCGAAAATTTCTCGGACCCCACACGCCGCCGGTCAGGTGGAAGGCCAGAAGGCTAGCCACCGAGACGTTCGCTGACCATTCGCGCGAGGAATGGTTGCTCGAGGCGGACAAGACGATGTCGCTGCCGTTGTATCTATTGCGGCCAACGGAATTGAAATTCGGCAAAGGACCGCATCCGCTGGTGCTGTGTCTGCATGGGCACGGCCCTTACGGACACGATGCCGTGGCCGGGGTTGATGAAACTCCTGAACGTGCGCAGAACATCAAAGGTGCCAACTACGATTATGCCCGGCAACTTGCGCGTGAAGGATTCGTAACGGTTGCCCCGTGCCTCCTGCCCTTCGGTCGGAGGCTGGAAGAAAGCTACGCCAATTCAAAAACGGACGCGTGCGCGGTGACCTTTGTCCGGCTGATGTTGCTGGGGCAAACCCTGATGGGCTCCAATCTGCGCGATTGCCGCTGGGCGCTCGATTGGGCGACGCGGCAACCGGGTGTGACTCGCGACCGCATTGGTTGCGTCGGCCTTTCGTATGGAGGACGGATGACGATGGTCGTTTCCGCGCTCGATGAACGAATTCGGTGCTGTGTGATTTCCGGCGCATTGAACGTCATGCAGGAACGCGCTCGCGGGCGTTATTCGTGTGGCGCGCAGGTCATTCCGAACCTGTTGCAACACGGTGACACGCCTGAGATTGGCTCGCTTATTGCGCCGCGTCCCTGCATCTGGGAAATCGGTTCAAAGGATGGGCTGATTGTTCCGGGCTGGCGCGAAAAGGCGATTACGCGATTGGAACGCGCCTATGCCGCGTCGGGCCAACCGGATAATTTGCTGATTCACCGATTCGAGGGAGGTCACCGATGGGATGGCGTCACCGCTCTGCCAATGTTGAAACGAGTATTGAGCTGAGGGGTCGCCTTCGGGCGTCGTAAAAGTGCCGAATTATTCAAACTCCATTCCACGGAGCGCGATTGCGCTGACTGATTAAACCGTTCGCGCCGACGTCACCTTTGAATTCCTCCTTCTTCGGATCCCATTGCAGCGGGCGCCTCAATTGATATCCAATGTTGGCCAGCATGCAGACCGTGTTGGTGCGGTGACCGATTTCGACGTCGGCGACGGGGAGTTCGCCGGAGCGGATGCAATTCAACCAATTGTGCTGATGATTGCGGCCAATTTCCTTCAGATGAAAATCATTCTTGTCCAGCGGTGTCTTCAGAATCGTATCCGGCGTGGATTCAATCGTGCCGCGATCAACGTAGAGCTGGCCCTTGGTTCCCACGAAGACACAACCGCGCCGGCCCAGTTCCTGGCCATGCGTCATTTCGATTCCGGACTTGTATTTGAAAACCAATCCCTGCGTCGCGGATTGTTCTTCTGGTGGAATGATGGATACCGGACCGCTGTCATCCTCATTCATCGCCCATTGCGCGATGTCGAAATGATGCGCGCCAATGTCGGACAACGAGCCGCCCGCATATTCGCGGTAACGCCGCCATTGCGGAAAGTGTTTATGGATTCCGATGGGGCAGAGCACCTCGTTGAAGCCGCGTTGGGGCGCCGGTCCCAGCCACATGTTCCAGTCGATGCCGGGCGGCAGTTTTTCATCGGGAAGGTCGTCCGGTACCGGCGGTCCGCCTACGCCTATGTAAACTTTTTTCAACTCACCAATCCGGCCACTGCGCACATATTCCACCGCCATCCGAAACTTGCCGCCGTATTCGGTGCGCTGTTGGCTGCCAGTCTGAAACACAATCTTGTTTTCGCGCGCGGCCTGCACCACCGCGCGACCCTCGGCAATCGTACGCGTCAGCGGTTTTTCGGAATACACATGCTTCTTCGCGCGCGCCGCGAGGATGGATTGAATCGCGTGCCAGTGATCGGGCGTGCCGATGGCGACGGCATCAATACCCGGGTTGCCGATGAGTTCGCGAAAATCGTGATACTGCTTCAATCCCTTGGCACTGCGTTTTCGCTTCTCGTAAAGTTCCGCCACGCGCTGCGCCCCGAATTCGAGCCGGGCATCGACGCAATCGCACACGGCAACGATTTGCGCGTCCGTGGAATCCGAAAACGATCCGGCCACCCCGGTCAGGCGTCGGCCCATGCCGATGAGCCCGAGATTGATGCGATTGTTGGGGCCTTTGCCTTCTTTCGATGCGCCCCACATGCCGGAAGGCAGAAGAAATGGCGCCGCAACCAGGGCGGAACTCTGCAGAAAACGACGACGGGAATGACGGTTTCGACCAGGCGTATTCATGATGGCCGGAGGATGGAACGCGGGGGCATTCGTGTCCAGAGTCTTTGGCGGCCGTTATCGATTTGCGAAACATCTTGTCTCCTCCCGACAGGTCATTAAATTTCCGGGTCACTCAATGCATCCAACTCCCATGATTCGAAAAATCACGCTGCTCATTCCTCTCCTTGCAATGTTGACGCCGGCCCATGCCGAGAACTGGCCGATCTGGCGCGGTGCGCAGGGCGATGGTTCCAGTGCGGAGAAAAACGTGCCGGTGAAGTGGAGTGAAACCGAGAACGTGCTCTGGAAGACCCCTTTGAACGGGAACGGGCATGCGTCCCCCATCATCTGGGGTAATCGGGTGTTTACGGAGGTGGCGGATGTTGAGAAGGAAGAGCGCCATCTGATTTGCCTGAGTGCCGACAATGGAAAAACTCTCTGGCGCAGCCGGGTCCTGCAATCGCCTTTGGAAAAAAAACATCGGTTGAACAGTTGGGCCAGCAGCACGCCGGCCACGGACGGCAAATTGGTTTACGTCGCGTTTCTAGACCGCGAGGACATGGTGGTCGCCGCCTACGATTTCAACGGCCGGCAGCAATGGCTGGTGCGTCCGGGTGTGTTCAGCAGCCGACATGGATTCTGCAGCTCACCGATTCTGTGGAACGACAAGGTCATCGTGAACGGTGATCATGACGGGGAGTCCTATATCGTCGCGCTGGACCACACGAATGGAAAGACCCTGTGGAAAACCAGGCGACCCAACAAGACCCGCAGTTACTGCGTGCCGATCATTCGCAGGTTGAGTGGCCGCAACCAGATGATTCTCTCCGGCGATCAATCGGTGGCCAGCTACGATCCGGACAACGGCAAAGTGCATTGGTATCTCAACGGCCCGACCGAACAGTACGTTGCGTCGCTGGTTTACAATCCGGGCGCGGACCTGTTGTTCATGACCGGCGGGTTTCCCGAGCATCACGTCATGGGCATCCGTCACGATGGCAAAGGTATCATCAAAGAGGCGCAGATTGCCTGGCATCATACACGGGCATCATGGACGTCCTACGTCCCTTCACCCATCAGCGAGGGTAAATATTTTCTGGTCGTGTCGGACACGGGCTACGCCTGCTGCTTTGACGCGAAGAGTGGCGAGTTGCAATGGCAGGAAAAGGTCGGGTCGCATCACGCTTCACTCGTCTCGGCGAACGGGTTGGTTTACTTCCTCTCCGACAAAGGCGAAACACGCGTCGTTCGTCCCGGGCCGGAATACAAACTCGTCGCGGAAAACCAACTCGCCGACAAGTTCTTCGCCTCACCCGCCATCAGTGGAGGCCGGATTCTGCTTCGCGGCGAAAACGCGCTTTATTGCATTGGCAACAAGGCCATCGCGAGCCGCGATTGATCTCCGTAGCGCAGGGGACCCGCCTCTTGCAGGCAGGACTGTAACTGGCTGGCGAAAGCGTTAAAGAGTCCGGGTCCCGAACGATTGCTGCGATCACGAGGGCACAGCCGGTTGCTCTCAAACCTGACGCAATCTTTGGGCAACTCGGACGCCGGTTCCACGTGACAGCCACGTCGATTGAAACCGCTGTTGACATGATTCGGTCAAACCGACACAACTCCCGCGTTTATGAGTCAGCTCGACGGAAAAATCGCAGTCGTCACCGGCGCCGGTCGCGGAATTGGCAGAGCCATCGCACTCAAATTCGCCGCTGAGGGTGCCGACGTCGTCTGCGTTTCCCGCACGGAAGCAAACTCGCAAAAAGTCGCGGATGAAGTTCGAGCACTCGGCCGAAAGGCCTGGGCATTCGCCGTGGATGTGGCCGATGCCGAAGCCGTCGGCGCGGCCGCGAAACAGATTCTCGCCGATGCGACCAGAGTGGACATCCTCGTGAACAACGCGGGAGTAACGCGGGATGGTCTGCTCATGCGCATGAGTGAGGAAGACTGGGACACAGTGCTGAACACCAACCTCAAGGGCGCGTTCAATTTTGTGAAAGCATTCGCCCGATCCTTCATCAAGCAGAAGAGTGGCCGCATCATCAACGTCGCCTCGGTCATCGGGCTCATTGGCAACGCGGGTCAGGCGAACTATGCGGCGAGCAAAGCGGGGCTGATCGGGTTCACGAAATCCGTCGCCCGCGAAGTTGCCTCGCGCGGCATCACGGCGAATATTGTCGCGCCCGGATTCATCGACACGGACATGACAGCGGCGCTGAACGACGACCAGAAGGCGGAGATTTTGAAGGCAGTTCCCTTGGGCGTTCTCGGCAAACCGGAAGACGTTGCCTGCGCCGCTCTTTACCTGGCGAGCGACGCCGCGCGCTACATTACCGGCCAGGTGCTGACCGTCGATGGCGGCATGGTAATGTGAAGTTACGCGAGATTCCGCTGGACGCCTGCGACTAATGTCTTTACCAAGCTCTCAAGAACCAACGCAACCGGTTTGAAAATATGTATAAATAGGGGTTGACGCCCCGAAACCGGTTGCATAGACACAACCAAATCAACACGGAGATATCATGGCCGACGAAAACGAAATCGAACTAAAAGTAAAAAACATCGTTGTGGAGCAACTGGGCGTGAACGCCGATCAGGTGTCACCCGAAGCGAAGTTTATCGAAGACCTCGGAGCGGATTCGCTCGACACCGTCGAGTTGATCATGGCGCTGGAGGAAGAGTTTGAAATCGAAGTGCCGGATGAAGCCGCCGAAAAGCTCGTGAGCGTCGGCGACGTCATTCGTTACATCGAAGACAACGCGAAGTAATTTCAGCACTCCTCAGGGCAGCCGGCTGACGCAGTTGGGCTGCCCTTTCCTTTGTATGGGAACCAATCCTTTTGATCGGCGTGTCGTCGTCACCGGCATCGGTGTCATCAATGCCCTTGGCAGCGACATCGAATCGTTCTGGTCCAACATCCTTGCCGGCAAGTGCGGAATTGATCGAATCACCGCCTTCGATATTTCCGATTACGCGTGTAAGATCGCCGCCGAGGTAAAGGACTTCGATCCCACGCCGGCGTTCCCTTCGCCGAAGGAAATTCGTCGAACCGATCGGTTCACCCAATTTGGGATCTATGCCGGCTGGCGAGCGCTGCAGGATTCGGGACTCGACGTTGCAAAATCGGATGCCGATCGCATCGGCGCGTTCATCGGATCGGGAATCGGTGGACTCGCCACGACCGAGGCGCAAAAAGAAATTCTGTTGAATCGAGGACCGAGTCGTATGTCGCCGTTCACCATCCCGATGCTCATTCTGAATATGGCCTCGGGTATCTTCTCGATGTACTACAACCTGCGCGGACCCAACATGGCGACCTGTTCCGCCTGCGCCACCTCCACTCACGCGCTGGGGGAAGCGTGGCGCACGATCAAGATGGGCGATGCGGACGCGATTTTTGCCGGTGGCACGGAGGCCGCGGTTGTTCCCATGAGCATCGGTGGATTCGCCGCGATGAGGGCGCTGAGTACACGAAACGACGATCCGCAGCACGCTTCGCGTCCGTTCGATATCGGTCGTGACGGATTCGTAATGGGTGAAGGCGCCGCCATTCTGGTCCTTGAGGAACTCAGCCATGCCCAGGCGCGTGGAGCGAAGATTTATTGTGAAATCGTCGGCTACGGCAACACCGCTGACGCGTATCACCTGACCTCTCCCTCGCCGGAAGGTGAAGGCGCGGCCCGTTGTATGAAGATGGCGTTGCGCTCGGCGAGTCTGAATCCCGAGGATATTTCATATATCAACGCGCATGGAACCTCGACCCCGCAGGGTGACGTCTGTGAAACCCAGGCGGTCAAGGCAGTCTTTGGCGATCATGCCAGCAAAGTGGCGGTCAGTTCGACCAAGGGCGCGACCGGGCATCTCCTCGGCGCGGCCGGCTCCACGGAAATGGCACTGTGTGCGAAGGCCATCGAAATGCAGATTGCTCCCCCGACCATCAATCTTGAGAATCCAGACCCCCAGTGTGACCTTGACTATATTTCCACGGGCGCACGGGAGATGACCATTCAAGCAGTCTTGAATAACTCGTTCGGATTCGGCGGTCACAATGCCACCGTGGCCGCAAAGCGGTTTGTGTGATAGGGCAAGTGATCAGTAATCAGTGCCGACAGAACTGGTGGTGTTCGGTTGCGCGATAACCGATTCCCGAAAACCGTTGGCCGCAAAAGGTGCATGAGGCCATCATCATCCCAGGCAGGTTGAACAGCTTCTGGTTGATGAGAATAGCGTCTCACCTCAATCCCATCCCTCTCCACGAACCGAATGCCGATTTGATTCATGCCTCTTTTCCCATCCGTGGGTCGGCTCTGCCATCCGTGGGGATTCTCCGGGGTTCAAGGCCCGTGAGCAGGTCGCGAAGGAACAGGAAACTCTCCATGAATCGGGACGCCCCCTCACCCCATCCCTCTCCCCCAGTGGGGGAGAGGGTGCCCGACTTGTCGCGCCGAAGCAGCGCGAAGGCGGAAGGACGGGTGAGTGGGATTCTGGTTCATGGCACAGATTCGCGTCCAATCGTTGGAGGTTTTTCCTCCGCATGAACCTGTCGTTGCGAGGGACGCCCGGTGAGGGCACCGGGCCTACAAGCTGTAGGCCCGGTCCCCTGACCCGGCGCTTCGGGTCTAATAGCGGGTGAGGGGGATGGACGTTTCCAAATCACCATTTGCAATCCATTTGTGCCTCGCTTTGCCGGTCAAGAATTCTTATTGCGCCCACACCCGAACATCAACATCTGATTACCGAACACGCGCCCACCCGACGCGGACGCTTCCCATAACGCCACGCGCTCGTTATGGTCGCGCCCGATGAATTTCCCGGCGCTCATCGAAGCCAAGCGAGACGGCCAGTCGTTGACCATGGACACCATTCGCGCCGTCATCCGGGATTTCACTAACGGCGATATTCCGGATTATCAGATGGCTGCGTTCCTCATGGCGGTTTTCTATCGCGGGATGACTCCGGAAGAAACGGAAGCCATGACTCGCGCCATGCGTGATTCGGGCACGGTTTTGCAATGGCCCGACGATCCTCGCCCGGTAGTGGACAAACATTCGACGGGTGGAGTCGGCGATAAAGTTTCACTGGTCCTTGCGCCCCTGCTCGCGTGCCTTGGTTTTCGCGTGCCAATGATCTCCGGGCGCGGACTCGGCATCACCGGCGGAACGCTTGACAAGCTGGAATCCATCCCCGGTTTCAATACCCAGTTGCCGCCGGCACAAATCATCGAGCAGGTTCAATCCATCGGCGTCGCCATGGTTGGTCAGACAATAGATATGATTCCGGCTGACAAAATGCTTTACGCGTTGCGCGATGTCACCGGCACCGTTCCGTCGATCCCCCTTATCACTGCGTCCATTCTGTCGAAGAAACTGGCCGAGGGACTTCAAGCGCTGGTGATGGATGTGAAATTTGGTTCAGCCGCATTCATGAAGACGTCGGCCGAGGCACGTAACCTGGCGCAGTCCATCGTTCGCCTCGCGCGTGAATGCGGACTCAACACTCGCGCGCTGTTGACCAACATGGATGTCCCGGTGGGTTGTTCCGCCGGAAACTGGCTGGAAGTCAGAGAAGCCGTTGGCTGTCTGGAAGGCGATGGCCCCGGTGACCTTCAGGCGTTGACCATCGAACTGGCCGCCAGCCTGTTGTTGCAGACCGGAATCGCAACGGATGCGGCGACAGCTCGGCAAAGCATTCTCGAAGTGCTCGCCACGGATGCGCCGCGAAAGAAGTTCGATGAAATGGTCCAGGCACAAGGCGGTGACTTGGCGGCCTTCACCCGGAAGCTGCAGCTTGATAAACTCTCTCCCGTCGTCATGGAACTGGAAACGCTCGATGAAGGATTCATTACCAGTGTCAACGCGGGCATCATCGGTGAAGTCGTTAGAGACCTGGGCGGCGGTCGCAGGACCAAAGAGAGCGAGATTGATCCAGAGGTGGGATTGGACATGATCGCGCGACCGGACGAGCCGTTCGGAGTCGGGTCCGTGCTTGCGCGCGTTCACGCTCGAACGCGTGACGATGCCGAGGAAGCCCTGCGACGATTGAAATCCGCCTTTGAATTTCAGGATGAACCGTTGGAACCGCCGCGGACGATTATCGAAGTGGTTCAATGATAGTCACAAGGGACAACATCATGGTCATAACCAGAGATCGTGATACATGAATTTCTGAAAGAAAATGCATCCAAGGACGACAAAGCCGGCAGCCGACGTGAGGAGAATCGGAGCGCCAAAAAAGTGCGGCATAATGCCATCGAATTTGGGGAAAAATCGGGGTGTGCCATTTTTACTCATTATTCGGAAGTGCCTCTCTTTCAATACGTTGCAGAAACCGTTCGTTGGCAGGCTCATGCAACATTGGGCAAAAGACGTTAGAGCCTCCTGACGTCGGCTGCTACAGTTCAGTGGTTCAAAGCGCGAAACTTCGTTTCGGCAAATTCTCTCCCACTCCCTCTCCTCCATTCGCAGGGAGGAGAGGGAATGGTGGTGGCGGTTGCGCCGCGCCGGGTTTATCGGTGTTGGTTCATGATTCGAACGGAAGGTAATTCAAGTGTCCCCTTCCAGGCATGCTCATCGCCCGGTGGAATTTTGTTGTCAGGCGAATCGATTGCAAACGTACCTGACAAGGAGTACTCGTTCGGGTCATCGTCTCCGATCACCCAAAGGGAGCCAAGGTGGGGCGAGATGGCCATTGCCTTGGAACGGTGGAGGCCGAACGGAGTTACCCGCGGGCGAATCGTTGCATCTGCCGGTAGCGTCACCCATTGTGACACCGGAACGCGACCACCAAACCGAACCGGTGTTGATTTGACGGGCCGGCCGTCTTTGTCTTTCAGTTCGCATTGTAGCCCACTCCTGTAATCCGGGCGGAAATCATTCTTTCCCATATCGCAATAGAGCCGCATCGAGCGCCCGACCGATTCAGTGGCGTCCCTGTAGTTCTACGTACACCACGACCTCACGGCGGTCATCGCTCACCGGTTTCCCGGTAACCACCAGGCGGCCACGCAACGCATACCCTCCTTCGCCGACGACCAGCTTCGACCATTCACCTGAGGCAATGACCTTGGGCACGGTAGTATCACGCAACTCGTCGTTCGGGACGTCGTAGAATCGGACCCACCACTGATTATCTTTCTGGGGCTTGAACAGAAAAATCTTTGTTCCCAACTTTGATTGAACCAAGGCGGCTGAATAGGTCTCCAGCTCGGTGTTGATTTCAACCTGACGGACTTCGCGGATCTGGTAGGTCTTGATGAATCCTTCCGGAAGATTGCTACTACCGTACTGCTTGACAGCTTCAGCAATTACCTCTGTCGGTTTCGCATCCGGCGGAAGCGAAATCCTGGGCACGATACCGTTGAGCCACTCACCGTAGCTCGCGTTCACTTTTTTGACCAGGTTGTCAATCGGATCAGCGATGGCGGTCTTGGCCCCCACGAAGGACGCAAGAATCAGGAAGAGCAACGTGATGGGTGTGTTCTTCATTTCTTCTCCCTGCCGAACAACCTATTCTCTGAATCCGTATATCTTCGGAATCAGCCGCCCCGTCAAGGTGCAATCCACCCATTTCCCCGACTCACCAACCGCAGCTCTGAAGTGTACGGTTTCGTGATTGCCTTTGAGGGCCATCACATAGTCGGCATCGGCTTCGATAATCTCTTTGGCAATCTTCTTCTGACAGCCCATGGCGTCGGACCGTCACGATGCAGCCGGCCAGTTCAAGCACCCGCAGCAGTTCGGGAAGCGCCGTGATTTCATTGCTCTTGGCCGCCACCTTCCACTGGCCCAGCACCAGCCCGTTGCCCAGCGCCCACACGCTGACGATGTAGGGCAGGCTTTGGTCCCCGTTCATGGCCCGCCGCAACGCCTTGCCGTCCAGGGCCACGATTTCCTGGGCCACCGCCTGGCGCAGGCTTTGCGTCCAGTGCAGAAAACATTCCAGAAATCCCTGCGGATTCAGCGCAGCGAACACGCGATTGAACGTATCATGGGAGGGGATGCCGTGGGGCAGGCGCAGGAACGTCTTGAACCAGTCGGCCTTGGCTTTTCCGAAGTCCTCCATGTCGTTGAAGCCTTCGCCCCCGCACAGCAGGGTGCAAACGGCGATGACGAGAATGTCGATCAACTCATGCGACGGGGGCGATTGATACGCGGGTCGGGCGGATCTTGGAAATGGGTAATCAAACTTGCCGAGGGATGCGAATTTTGCATCCCCTTCATCTATACAGTACCGCCAAAAGTACAAGTGCCATTTAGTCTCACTTGCGTTCTTTTTTAGGCGCGTCTGCCCTGTCGGTTTGCCTTGTGGCTGGCGCAACGTCCGCATAGGCTCTGTTACAATGACTGATTTTTCCTGGACGCAAAGCGACTGGTTTGTGTTGACGGTGGTTCCCCTGCTGATCTTTCTGGCCCGAGTCGTTGATGTGACCATCGGGACCATGCGGGTGATTTTCCTGACCCGTAGCCGCAAGTATCTGGCTGGAATGCTGGGTTTCGTAGAATCCCTGATCTGGATCGTGGCCCTGAGCCAGGTGATGCACAATTTGACCAACTGGTTGACGTATCTGGCGTTTTCCCTGGGCTTTGCTACCGGCAATTTGGTGGGAGTGATGATCGAGGAACGAATTGCCCTGGGTAGTTTGATCATTCGTATCATCACTCAGCGCGAAGCTGATGAACTCGTCAACGCTTTGCGAAAGGAGGGATATTCAGTGACGGCGGTGGATGCGGAAGGGGCGACCGGGCCGGTCAAAATTCTCTTCAACGTCTTCAGCCGCAAGAAGCTCCCCCAGCTGATCAGCCTGATCAAGCGCTACAACCCGAACGCGTTCTACACGATCGAAGATCTGCGCTTCGTCAACGATGGCGGTATTGCGGCCGTTCCGCGCCCTGCGCGCCGTGCGTCTTTGTTTCGAAAATAGGAACGGAGCATACGGGTCAGTCCCGGTAATCAACAATCCGCTCAATCGCGAACCCGCAGGCAATGCGTCACCATGCTCGCGCTGCCCATCGCCAACCGGCTGGCAATCCACTTCAACGTCATCGTCGTCTCCCGCCGCAATCGCCGGGCGATTTTCACCTTCCCGGCGTCGCCTTTACGCCGTTTCTCCAGTTCTGCCTCTTTCCATTTCAGGCGTTTCAATTCCTCACCCACTATCCGTTCGGCCACCACCTCCCGCGCTTCGCGCATTTCTTCTCCCCCATGGGGTTCTCCGGTTCCTTCGACCATTTGCGCCAGAAGGTCCTCTTTAAACTCCTGTTCACCCAGAAACCAACCGCGCCGAATCTTTTTGAATTCATCCCCGTCTTCCGGGCCCCGTCGCTCTTCCACCGCCGCCTCCAGTCGTCTCCGGCCGGCGGCGCTGTCCTTCGGAATGTGGTATTCCCCCAGCAAACGATCCGCCCGCAACCACGGCCAGCGGCGGGACGGAGCTTTCAGATACTCTGGCCAACTGCTCCACACGTAGCTTGCCAATCGCTGACCGCGCTTCACCAACCGGGCGCGCGCCGGATTCAGATGCACATAATCACAGACCGTCTTGAGATACCCATCGCCGCTCCCATCCACGATCAAGGCCTTGTAACGCCCGCTGAACAGGTGCCCAAGGAGCTTGTGCCGACGATTGAAGCGCGAGGTGTAGGTACCCAGGAACCATTTCATTCCCGCCACCAGATCCCCTCGCGGTGTTTCCAATACCAGATGAAAATGATTGGGCATCAGACACACGGCATGCACCTGCCAGCCCGCCTTTTCGCAGGCCTCACCCAGCGTGGACAGAAACAGTCGTCGATCTTCATTGTCCTTGAAGATGGGTTCCCGCCGATCCCCGCGATTCATCACGTGATAAATCGCCCCCGGATATTCCACTCTCAGCTTGCGCGCCATGGCAAAGAGGCTGAATCAAACACGGCAAATTATCAATTGTCGGGACCGACCCCGTTTCGTTTCGTTTCCGTCTAAATCGACTGAGGCGATGGTACCCCTAGTTTTTTCGATTTAGGGCCGGGCACGGCATGGGGTTTACTTTGCCCCACGAACCCAAGCTCAATGCCTGACGATGTGGACCAGTTGATGCGTCTTTTGGGGTCATGTTGAGGAAATCTATGCAATCTATGAAACTACTAATCGCCATCGTTCTAATGTTCGCCTCTGCCCTTGCTCACGCCGAGGACATGCGAAAATACCAGAAAGATACCCAGCAGCTGGTGAAAGCGGGTAAACACCAGGAAGCTCTTGAGCGCCATACTTGGTTTCATGACCATGCACTGGAGCATAACCCTTCCATGTCCGGCGTTCGGCTCTCATTTGCTCTGTCGAACTGGAAGCAACTGGGAAAAGTCTACCCTCCAGCCATGGAGGAGTTGAAGAACACCAGGGACAGGAAAGCCGCCCTGATCGAAAAGGAAAAGGGCACGTGGCAACTCTTTCAAGATGTTACAGCCATTAACAGGGAACTGGGCGAGGATGGCAAAACAGTGGCTCTCTTCCGCAAGCTGGATAAGGAGCAAAGCAACCTGGCTAAACGGTGCTGGGACGCGGCGAAGAAGCCGGTTATCCACGCCAAGGCATATGACCTTGCCGCCAAGTATATCGGAGATCCGGTGCAGGAGTTCAGTAAATTGAAACAGGCGCACGACCAGGGAGCGGCACTGTTCGGAGGCAAGAATGACGGCGGTCGCTTCACGCGCTTCAATGATGACCTCTTTGTGAAGGAATCAATCAGCCTGATGAATTTGGCGATGGCATTGGATGACCCCAAGTCCGCCCGCGAGATTCAGAAAAAAGCTTTGGCGGTTGTAAATGATAAGCGGCTGCAAGATGCGCTTCCCACAAACCGAGAAACGACAATCAAGACACCACCAGCCAGTGGGGCCAACCGCTGACCCGCTTTGCGTTCGACACGTATAGACAATTTGATTATCAACATCGCGCACCACGCTCGTAGCCCGGCGTTCGCTAGACGTCAGGAGACGTTCCCTGGAGACCACCAATGCGATTATCCACCCCTGTTATCCTACTCCGCCTCATTACCGCACTGCTTCTCGCCGTGCTGGGAGAGTTCTGCGTGTTCGGGTTTCTTGCCAGTCTAGAGCCCGGCAATCATCTTCCTTGGCAGATCGGGTATAGCCTTCTTGGCCTGGGCTTCTTTACCGGTGCCTTTTGGCTTGGGTTCGGCGCTTTCGAACTGCAGCGAGCGGGCTGGACCGGGGCGATCGTCGGACTCTGCCTGGGAGGCTTCGTCGCTTTCCACCTTGGGCTTCTACTCTTTATGGTCGGTCCGAGAGGAGATGTCACCCGCCCATTGTGGGGCGTAAGCTACGGGTTACTGTTTGCACCTATTGGAGCAGCGATAGGCGGCGCTTCAGGGGCTTGGATTCGTGTAAGGTGTCGCAACCGGGACGCACGTGGGACCGAAAAGTAGCACGCAATACATCGCCGAAATAACATTAGGCTGAATATGAAAAACGACGACCAAAAGGACGACCCAATTGGCTCTACAAGAAAGATACATCGGACGCTTGCGTACTGGGCAATTGTGGTCTTGCGAGGCCTGAGTCTGTTCGTTGCTGTAGCCTCCGGCATTCTTGTTCTTGCTTATATTGCAGCTGGAGACGTTGAGTTCTGGCCGCTTTTGTTATTTCTCATTTCCATCTGCCTCCTGTGTTTCTGGTTCGGTTTCCGAGGTCATATTGCTCGGGAAAGATTATTGATCCTGTTTGGCGCCGCATCAGGAATCGCATTAGGGTTTTTTGCATTTATCGGTGGAATTCTTTGGGCTGCGAACCAACACCCCGAATCAAATATTGCTCCTGTGATGGCAATCCTTTTTGCAGGTCCCCTTGGATTTTCGGTTGGTGTGGTCTTGGGAATTCCTCTGGGTGTCTTGTTTCAGCACCGGAAGGATAGGCAACCGCCCAACCAGCCTGCGGAGGCAACGCAGCCCCGTTCCGAGGTTGAGAATGATCACTGACAACCTGAAAACAAGTCGAGCTTCGGAGTTCACGCCCAAGCTGCGTTCCTCGCTTTAGCGTTGGGCTGTGACAGAAATTGCAACATTCGGCGTCGCTGAACGGCAGCGTTCCGGTATGAAAAGAGAACTGTGATGTGGAAAGCCTTTAAGATACTGGTGGCGATGGTGGCCAGTGAGGTCATTGTGCTTTTCGTGGCGATCTTCATGTTGATGGAATTTGAAGGGAAAACTCACGGCAACTCTATCAAGGCAGCACTTTATCTGGGGGCTTACAGCCTTGCATTCATTGCCTTCCTCGCCCCCGGAATCATCGACTGGTATTTACGCAAGAGAGGAGTGAGCAAACAGCGGCCGGTGTTTCGGTGGCTCTCCCACTTAACCTGTCCTTCATTGGTCGTCACCGCGATCGTCGTGGCCTTTCCAAGGCTGATAGGATCCGATGACAAACCCGCGCCTGCCCTTGCCATCGCGTTCCTGGGGCTGGCGGTTGTCTTTGGGATCAGCATTTACGCGGGCGGCTCCAAAAGCCGACCCGGCAAGCATCGCTAACTTGCTCTCACCGCAAAAGCATTTCTCTCCAAAACCAAAACAGAAACGGGTCCCGACAATTGATAATATACCGATGATTTTCGATTACTTCGCATTCTTGTTGAGCGATTCGGGCACGACGATTGCGGTGGGGAAGTCGCTGGCGTTGTCGCCGCTGCGGGTTCGCAAGCGTTTGTTCTGCGAACGGCCGGCGGGTTGGTTCATCGGGATTTCCATGCCGCCGAGGTCCGCCATCATGGTGTAGAGACGGTCTTCCATCTCCTGCACGAGTTTCGTGTATTGTGGATCGTTGATCAGGTTCTTCGATTCGGTCGGGTCGTCCTGGATGTTGTAGAATTCATCCGTGTCCCAGAGGCCGTAGTAGGTGATGTACTTGAACTTGTCGCCACGCAGCGAAAAGACGGTGGGCGATTGCGGGAAGTTCTTCTCCCAGTAATACACGTAGAGGAACCAGTCGCGCCACGGGACGTTTTTGCCCTGCGCAATCGGGATGAAGCTTTGACCGTCCATGTGCGGGGGCATCTGCACGCCCATGGCCTCCATCACGGTCGGGGCGATGTCGATGTTGGCCACGACCTTGTCCACGACGGTGCCGCCCTTGAAGAGTTGCGGGCACTGCATGAGCATGGGCACGCGGATGGAGGTTTCGTAGGCGACGCGTTTGTCGATGAGGCCGTGCTCGCCGAACATGAAGCCGTTGTCGCCCATGTAGATGACGAGCGTTTCATCGTAGATGCCCATCTTCTTGAGCTGCGCGATCACGCGGCCGACGGAGTCGTCCACGGAGCTGAGGGCTTCGCAGTAGCGTTTGTAGTATTTCTCGATGTCCAGTTCGCTGTGGTAGGGGAAATCCACGCCGTGCCAGGAATTGCGCTGGTCGCGCAGCCAGCGCGGAGACGACAGATTGTAGGGCGTCGTGGACTCCGAGGCGGCTCGCTTGAACGGTTTGTGCTCGAACTTACCATCGTACTTCGGTTCCGGCGTGAAGTTGGCGTGCACCGCCTTGTGCGACAGGTAGAGGAAGAACGGTTTTTTCTTCGCGTCCTGTTTGGCCATCCAGTCCACGGCGTAATCGGTGAGTTCGCTGGTGATATAGCCCTTCTGCTTCACGCGTTTGCCATCGACGTTGAGGGTGTAATTCGGACCGGGCGGGTAGTAGTTGCCCTGCCCGCGAAAGCTGACCCAGTGATCGAAACCGGGTTGCGGTTCATCGGATGCGCCGCCCATGTGCCATTTGCCGAAGAAGGCGGTGGCGTAGCCGGCCTTTTGCAGATACTGCGGAAAATACAGCGTGCCCGGCGGGATGGCGCGGTTGTTGTCGATGACCCGATGTCGGAAGGTGTAAAGCCCGGTCAGAATGGATGCCCGGCTCGGGGAACAAAGCGAGGTCGTCACGAATGCGTTTTTCAGGTGCACTCCGTTTTTCGCCATGGCGTCCATATGTGGCGTCTCGGCGAACTGGTGCCCCATGAAGCTCATTGCGTCGTAGCGATGATCGTCGGCCAGGATGAAGACGACGTTGCGCGGTTTGGCTTGGCCGATTTTTTTGACGACCACTTCTTTCGGAACAGGAACGACCGCTGAGAGCGCCAGGGTCGAGGTCAAAAGGGCTGTCAGTATTGGTTTATCAATCATCATCATCAGTTCGGTTTAAAGTTTGTCGAGGTTACGAAACGGACCGGTTCGGGCAAGAATCAAAACCGGCCGGATTGCCTCGCAGCCGGGCGACCTTTCGGCGAATGAATCCGGCAGGCGCTCCGTCGAACTGCGCGATTCGATGTCGAATATTACAATTTCATGATAGTGTCGCTGAAAGATATGGCTGAAAACTGGATCAATCCGATGGTGCTTGCGTCGTTGTTCGTCGTCGTGACGACTGCGCCTGTGGTTGGCGCCGGATCCGGTCTCGATTTCCGGCGGGATATTCAACCCGTGCTCACGGAGTATTGCTACGACTGCCATGCGGATGGCGCGAAGAAGGGCGATCTCGAGCTGGACAAGCACAAGTCGCAGTCGGAACTCCTTGGCGATCACAAGACCTGGCTGGCCGTCTGGGAAAACCTTCGGGCGCAGATGATGCCGCCGGCCAAGAAGGCGCAACCCTCGGCTCGGCAACGAGAGAATCTGATGCGCTGGATCGAACGCGACATCTTCAAGGTTGATCCCGATCATCCTGATCCCGGTCGGGTCACGATTCGCCGGCTCAACCGGGTCGAGTACGGACATACCATCCGCGATCTGCTGGGCATTAATTTCGATGCCAATGACGAGTTTCCGGCGGATGACACCGGCTACGGCTTCGACACAATTGGCGACGTGCTGAGCATTTCTCCGCTCCTGATGGAAAAATACCTGAGCGTCGCCGAGCAGATTGTCGCCGTGGCCGTGCCGACGACGGGGCCGCGCCCGCCCACCTACCGGATTGAAGGGCGAAAGTTTGATAACGCGAAGACACTGAAAGTCTCCGCCGAGTGGTTGCCATTTGAGAATCATCTTTTGGTCGAGCATCGCAGTAAGGTTCCGCACGCTGGCCGGTATCGCGTCCAGGTGGAATTTCGCATTGGGGGATCGATGGAGGCGTCGATTCACACTGCGACACTCGCCGTTCGCGCCAACGGGAAAGAACTCGAACGCGAAAGCCTGGGTTGGGATAATCGAAAATCGATCATTCTGAGCACCGACGCGGACTTGAAGGCGGGTGATAACACGATCGGTCTGGAAATCATTCCGGGCAACATGCGTGACGCCGGAGAGAATCCCTTACGTCTCGCTGTGAAGGAAGTGTCTTTGCAGGGTCCGCTGGACGGCAAGCATCTCACCTATCCGAAACAGTATTTGCGCATTTTCCCGGATGGCCCGCCGCCCGATGACCTCGAAGGTCGAAAGGCCTACGCCCGTAACGTGTTGGGACGAATTGCCGGACGGGCCTTCCGCCGCCCGATTGATGAACCGACTCTGGCCCGCCTTGTCGATTTGGCCATCGCGGTGGATCAGCAACCCGATGTCATGTTCGAAAAGGGAATCGGCCACGCCATCACGGCCATCCTCGCTTCGCCGCGTTTCCTTTTTCGCGCGGAGATCCAACCGGAACCGAACAATCCCGGAAATGTGGTCAACGTTGATGAGTTCGCATTGGCGTCGCGCCTGTCCTATTTCCTCTGGAGTTCTCTGCCGGATGAGCAACTCCTCGAACTCGCCGGTAAAGGAGAACTCAGGAAAAATCTTCGTCCGCAGATCGACCGGATGCTGGCGGATGACAAATCCGGACGGTTTGTCGGCAACTTTGTCGGGCAATGGCTGCAAACCCGTGACGTGGAAACCGTCAACATCGACCCGCGCCGAATTCTGGGTACGCGCGACAGCAGCAAGGCTAATCGCGTCTTCAATCGCAATGTCCGGCGGGCGATGCGGGAGGAAACCGAGATGATGTTTGGTTATCTTGTCAGGGAGAACCGCAGCGCGCTCGAATTGCTGGATTCTGATTACACCTTTCTCAATCGCGACCTCGCCGGATTCTACGGTATCGATGGAGTGAAAAATTCCCGCATGGAGAAAGTTCAACTACCCGCCGACAGTCATCGTGGCAGCCTGCTCACGCATGCCAGTTTTCTGGTCGTCACTTCCAATCCAACCCGCACCTCGCCCGTCAAGCGCGGTTTGTTCATTCTTGAAAATCTACTCGGCACGCCACCACCGCCCGCCCCGCCGAATGTGCCCCAGCTCGAGGAAATCACCCGCAGCAATCGCGGCAAATTGACGATGCGCGAAGCCTTGGCGATGCACCGCGAGAAACCGCTTTGCGCCTCGTGTCACGAACGCTTTGATCCGCTGGGCCTTGCGCTGGAAAATTTCAACGCCCTGGGCCAGTGGCGCGATGAGGAAAACGGTCACCCGATCCAAACGGATGGCCAGTTGATTACCGGCGAGAAGTTCAATAGCGCCAGGGAGTTGGGTCGGATTCTGGCGACTCAACGGCCGACGGACTTTTATCGCTGTCTCACGGAAAAACTGCTCACTTTCGCCATTGGCCGGGGAATGGAATATTACGATACGCCAACCATCGACCGCATTGTCGAGGGCATGAAAAACTCCAATGGAGAAATGCGCGGCCTGATTTACGCCGTCGTGGAAAGCACGCCATTTCAGAAGCGGCGCGGCGATGGCGACCGGCTGTTGGGAGTCCGTTGAGCTGGATTCAACCGTCCAAACAGCCTCGATTTGCGTCCCGGATTGAACTTTGCTGCAACTTGCAGACTGAATTAATCGTCTCTAAAGTATCTCTAACTCGAAGTGACTATGAATAGCGCCACTGAAAATATTTTGAATCGCCGGAACTTTCTTCGCGGACTCGGTGCCTGTGTGGCGCTACCGGCGTTTGAATCCATTTCGACCGCGGCACCGACCGCAGCCAAGGCAGTCACGAAGACCGGTGCTCCGTTGCGCATGGCCTATCTTTACATTCCGAATGGCGTCAACGTGGAATGTTGGACACCAAAAGGCACGGGCAAGGATTACCAGTTGAACCGGACCATGGAGCCGCTGGCGCCTTTCAAGAATGATTTTCAAGTCTATTCCGGGCTGGAACAACATAATGGTTGGGCGGGTCCCGATGGTGCTGGCGATCATGCCCGTGCGAACGCCACCATTTTGACCGGTGTTCGCCCGCGAAAGACCGCTGGTGCGGACATCAAACTGGGCATCTCCGTTGATCAAGTCGCCGCGAACGCGGTTGGCAGCGAGACTCGATTCTCTTCATTGGAGCTCTCCACGGATGGTGCCCGCAAATCCGGTGGATGTGATTCCGGCTACTCCTGCGCCTATCAATTCAATCTCGCCTGGCGCAGTGAAACGACTCCGATGGCGCCCGAACACAATCCGCGCCTGGTGTTCGAAAGATTGTTTGGGACCGGTAGTGGCGAAGAGCGTAAGCGTAACTATCAGGCTCGCGTGGCGCAAAAGCGTTCCATTCTCGATTTTGTCCTCGCCGATGCAAAGCAACTGCACGGTCAACTCGGACTCAACGATCAACAGAAACTTGACGAATACCTCACCGGTGTTCGTGAAATCGAACAGCGCATTGAGAAGGTCGAGCATTTTGGCGAGTTGCCGGACATCCAGATGAAAACTCCGGCGGGGATTCCTTCGAAATATCAGGACCATATCCGGCTAATGATCGATCTGATGGTGCTGGCGTTTCGGACCGACAGCACGCGTGTCTGCACCTTCTCACTCGCTCATGACGGCAGCAATCGTAATTTCCGCGAGGTGGGAGTCTCCGAGGGGCATCACACCTTGTCGCACCATCGCAACAACGAAGACTGGTTGCGTAAGATCGCCAAAATTGATCAATTTTATACTCAACAGTTTGCCTACTATCTGGAGCGCATGAGTTCCTTGAAGGACTCCGATGGAAAATCGCTTTTGGAAAACTCCATGACCGTTTATGCCAGCGGCCTGTCCGATGCCAATCGGCATTCGCACAACAAACTTCCTGTCATTGTTGCCGGTCACGGCGGCGGCGAATTGACTCCCGGCCGTCATGTCGATCTCGGCCGTGACACCCCGATGACGAATCTTTACGTCACCATGCTCAACAAGATGGGCGTCAATGCGACGAGCTTCGGAGATTCCACCGGCGCATTGAAGGACGTCTGAGTTCTGTTGTTCATCAACTCGCCCTGAGCACGACATTTATGCTGCGGCAGGGAAAGGCTTCAGGGCGCATCCCAGTTTATCGCACGCTCCCCGTGAACCAGGACGCCCCCTCACCCCATCCCTCTCCCCCGCAGGGGAGAGGGTGCCCGGAGGGCGGGTGAGGGGGCGTCCTGGTTCATCGGACCCAATCGCAACTCGTGGAATCTCTCGCCGCAAGGGACGAACGGGAAGGTGAATTGAGGACATGCTCCGTCGCCCGTTTCAATGCTTTGCATGAAACTGGGATGCGTCTGATGCGCCAACCGTCGGCATATGCGACTTGATCCGGCGCACGTTTAAACCGACAACTGGGCCGTGTCGGTGGAACAGTTTTCAGTCATTCAATTCTTCCGGCCATCGTGAATTGCTCCTGATAACGTGCATTTTGAGATCCCTAATTACTTTCTCGCCGATCTCGGGCCCGAAGCCGAGTTTACCGAGACG
>CALBIE010000334.1 GCA_937893495.1 uncultured Verrucomicrobiales bacterium
GCGTCAGGAGCGCAGCAACTGGTCCACGCCTTTTGTCTGGGAACACAAGGATCGCACAGAAATCGTAACCATCGGGACGGGCAGGGTGCGTTCCTATGATCTTGATGGAAAAGTTTTGTGGGAGTTGAAGGGCACGTCCGGTCTGGTTGGTCTGATGCCTCTCGCCAGGCATGGCCTGCTATATCTTGGAGCTGGCTACCATTATGGACCGCTCTATGCGATCCGCCCCGGCGCATCGGGGAATATCAGTCTCGATCCCGGTGAAACCAGCAATAAGTGGATTGCCTGGTCTCAGCCTCGGGGCTCAAGCATTCATCCGAATTATCTCATCAGTGATGATCGGCTTTTCGTCCTTTTTGATTCGGGACTATTGACGTGTTTCAACGCCCTGACCGGCGAAACGATTTTTCCGCGCGAGCGCCTGAATACACGAGGTGGTCGATACTATGCGTCCCCGTGGGCCTATAACGGCAAGGTATTCCTCCTCAACGAAAACGGCACGACGTGGATTGTCGAGGATGGTCCCGAGTTCAAAATAGTTCGCAAAAACGTGCTGAACGACAACGCGTGGGCTACTCCCGCCATTGCTCGCGGGAGTCTGTTCATCCGAACTTTCACGGGGCTCTACCGGATGCAAAACCTGAAGCCCGCTCAGCCATGAAAATGACAGGATTTCGCACTCTCCACGATTGATGAACTTAATAGATAAGAAGGCATGAGAATAAACAGTCTCTTGATCATTGCTTCTCTCGTTTCGCTCGCCGCGCCGCTCTTTGCGCAAAAGTCCACTTCTGGCAAAGCAGCGGACCAAACGGCCAGGCAAGCTGATACCCGGTCAGACGTGGCGTGGACGAGGTGGCTGACGAATCGAACCCAGCGCGGAACGTTGCAGGATGGTCTTCAGAAAATTCGCGGAGACCTCGGTCGTTGGAGTGAAAAATCCAGCATTCAACACGCGCCGCCAATTGGGTTGAAGCCAACTCGCGTGGCGCTCGATGATTGGTATGATCAGGTGCTTAAGAAGGAATTCCAGCTTACCACTCACGATGACAACTGGTTGCTGTTTCGCACTCGACAGTTGGACGACAATGATCGCGTATGGGTCGAGAAGATCGAACGTCGCGGTAATCAATTCACGGTCACTATCAGCGAGGCGGTATGGGAGGGCGTGTACTCGAGAAACTTCACATACTACGATGTCTTCGGCGTAAATCTGGGCAAACTGAAGCCTGGCAAATACGAGGCAACATGCATCATCAAACCTCTTGCATTCCGGAAATTGGATGGTCCCCGCGGAGCGAAAGTCAACTGGCCGGAAGACGATCGTCCCAGTGACAAGGCAACGGTCAAACAGTCAACGGCGTTTACCGTGATTGCTGCGCCGCGGTAACGTTTAAGCCTGCGAGGGAGACCGCCGTTCGGCGCTTCACTTCAACGCCTTGGGCCTTTACTCCTGAAGCGGTTCCGATTTCCACGATTGTCCGAGGGCTTTTTGCTGCTGGCAATGTTTCCGTTCTCGACGTTTCCGTTGGCCTCGTTATTTCGGCCGGTGCCGAAGCGGGATTTTTCTGCCAGCCCACGAAGGATGGGGGGCGCGAAGTGAAGTTGTGGCGACGACGAACTCTTTCCCCGGCGATTTCCGGTACGGTTGCGATTCCCGCCGCCGCCCTGGTTGCGTCCGCCCCCTGATTGCCCGCCGGAACCGCGTTTCGCGGGCCGAGCCGCGTCGCCGGTTGCATACTCAGCCTCTTCGGAATGGGCCGGGTGATCCCGGTCCACCGGTATTTGTTTTCGAATGATGCGCTCGATGTCCCGCAACTGGTTGCGTTCGCTGGGCATACAAAAACTGACTGCATCGCCATCCGCTCCGGCCCGAGCCGTGCGGCCAATGCGGTGGATGTAAATCTCAGGCTCGTTCGGTAACTCGTAGTTGATCACGTGAGTGATGCCGTCCACATCGAGTCCGCGGGCTGCGATGTCCGTGGCCACCAGGGCGCGGACACGTCCATTTTTGAATTCCGCGAGCGCCGCTGTCCGGGCACTCTGACTCTTATTGCCGTGGATGACACCCGTCACGACACCAGCGGCCAATAATTTCTGAGTGATTTGATTAGCCACATGTTTCCGCTGTACGAAAACGATGACCTTGTCCATGGCATGTTCCTCGAGTATCCAGATGAGTAGCTCCACCTTGCGCGCCTTGTCCACAAACATGACCTTTTGCTGAATGCGTTCCACAGTGGGTTGTTTGGGCGCGATCGTCACCCGTTCCGCATTTTTCAGCATCGATCCGGCAAGCGAAACGATCTCCGGAGAAATTGTGGCGGAAAAGAAAAGCGACTGTCGCTTTCGCGGCAGCTTGGCAATTACTTTGCGCACGTCATGGATGAAACCCATGTCCAGCATACGGTCGGCTTCATCGAGCACGAACGCCTCGATGGCATCGAGTTGCACAAACCCCTGATTCATCAGATCCAACAGGCGACCGGGGGTGGCGACCAGAATAACCACTCCGCGATTCATCGCCTTTTCCTGCGAATATTGCCCGACACCGCCAAAGATGACCGTGTGCGAGATATCCAGATGCGTTCCGTAGGTTGCGATGCTGTCGGCGATCTGCGCGGCCAGTTCCCGCGTCGGTGCGAGGATCAGCACACGAGGTTTTCGGGGCCGGGCGACATTTGGATTGCCGGCCAGGTATTGCAGGAGGGGCAGGGTGAAGGCCGCCGTTTTTCCCGTGCCGGTCTGAGCACTGCCCAGCAAATCTTTGCCCTCAAGGAGATGCGGAATGCACTGCGCCTGCACAGGAGTCGGTTGGGCATAACCGGACTCGGACAAGGACTGCTGAAGCTCGGGGATCAATTTGCCGAAAACATTGCCCTCCACTTGAAAATCAACGATTGGCACGGGCACGATTTTTCGC
>CALBIE010000335.1 GCA_937893495.1 uncultured Verrucomicrobiales bacterium
CCAGTTGCGGAAGGGGTCAGCCTCGCGGACGAGCAGTATTGGCGCGGGGGAACTGTCGGTGACCCGTTCAGCAGTGCTCCCCAGAACCCATTCGTCCATGCTGCGTACGCCCAGCGAGCCCATTACAATCAAATCGGGTCGCGTTTCCCGTGCATATTCGATGATGGCTTCATCCGGGGTGCCGATCAGCAGTTTCGACGCAACATCGGGATCCCGGAAGGAAAGTTGATCGGATAGTTTTCGAAGCGCCGCCGTGGCTTCGCCGGTCCACGTATCGTGCATGGCGGCCGGCAGTGAACGTAGTGCCGGGCGATTGACGGCATGGACGAGTGTGAGGTTTACGTTGAATCGTTCGGCGATTGACACCGCCGCGTCCGCAGCGCGTCTCGCGTTGTCGGTGAAATCGGTGGCGGAAATGATATTCATTCGGAACTTTCCCCGGGCATACAACGACCGCCGGATGAAGTCAACAGATGGCGGCCGTTTGGCGGGCAATCATGGCCGCTTCATCCACCGCAACTATCCCGGTCAAGCAGGCGCTTCTATCGAGGTCTGATCCCATCCGGTTGATTGGTTCCGTTGCTCTGCTATCATGTGTATCAGACTCGATCTGCCATGCCTCCAGTGTCAAGGCTGTGGAGTCCGAGATCGAACGTGGAGGAGTGTTCCTCTCCCGTGTCCGCCGGATTGTTGCGCGTGTTCTTTGTCGCCTGCACCGTGTTGAAAGACTTTGATCGTGAGCAGTGATTGTCCAACATCACTTGGGCCAGATCAGCCAGAGGTAGACACCGTAAAAACCCAGCAGCAATGCGCCTTCCACCCGATCGAGCCGGAATCCGCTGCGCAGGAGCGGCAAGAGAACGACGGCGGAGAGGATCATGGCCGCGTGGTCGATCCAACCGATGCCGGCGCTTGAAACCGGATGAATCGCGGCCGTCACGCCGCCGACGCCCAACAGATTGAAGATATTGGACCCAACCACGTTGCCGACGGCGATGTCACTCTGGCGTTTGATCGCCGCCCATACCGAGGTCGCCAGTTCCGGCAACGAGGTGCCTGCGGCGACGATGGTCAAACCGATGACGTCATCCGCGATGCCTTGCGAACGCGCGAGTTCAACGGCGTAATTCACGAACAGTTGGGCGCCGGAAATGAGCAGCACAAATCCCGCGATGGTCAGCAGTATCCCTATTCTCACCGTAATGCACGGCGCCGGGGTCGAAGCTGGGTCGCGCTGCTGAGGCTGTCCCACCATCGTCCGTATCGTCCACACGACGAAGGCGACAGACATGATTGCGAGAACTCCACCCTCCCACCTCGACAATCCGCCGCCGAACGTACACAGACCGACAAAAAGCAGGGTCACGAACAACATCAAGGGCAGGTCGCGGCGGATCACCGCGTGACTGGCTGTCAGCGGAAGGACCACCGCCGACAATCCCAGAATCACGGCGATGTTGAAAATATTGGACCCGATGACATTGCCGATCGCTATCCCACTGCTTCCCGATCGGGCCGCGTCGATTGAAACGGCCAACTCCGGCATGCTGGTTCCGATTGCGACCACTGTCAGACCGATTGCCAGCGATCCCACCCCGAACCGAGACGCGAGCCCGGATGCGCCGCGCACCAACAGCTCCGCACCCAGAGTGAGGATGGCGAGACCGAGTGCAAGCATGATGAACGGGTTCATGGCATCAAGTCGGGTTGGTTGCGTTCAACAAAGAAGGATTTGCAGCGGCAACAGCGATAAAAGTCTTTCGGTTCCTCGTGGCTGATGCGTGCGGTTGGCATCTTTTACTCGTTGAATATGCGGAATGGCAGCATTGCGCCGTAGGTGGAGGAAGTCCATGATTGATATCGGAAAAGCTGTCACCCACTCTCATGTTAACGAAGATGAACCAACTGAAAAACATTGTTGTGGGTGTCGATTTTTCGAACCGGGCCCAAAGCGCCCTGTTCGAGGCGGCGCGACTCGCCCGGTCAAACAAATCCAGCCTCCTTGTGGTCCACGTGGTGGAAGAAGAGGCTGCGGAAGCGCTTGCGGAGCATGAACAACGGGATTTGGATGAACTCCGCACCGAACTCATGGCGGATGCCGGAAAGAAATTGCGGAAGTGGAGTGAAGGCACTGAGTTTCCGGATCACACGGACTTTCGCGTTGTCTATGGCCATACGGTCGATGAATTGGTCAAGCAGGTCGAACAGGTGAACGCCGATCTATTGGCCGTGGGTGTACGCGGAACGATAGACGATGGGGTTGGAATCGGGGCGCAAGCGACTCGACTCGTCCGCGGAGCGCCCTGCAAGGTGCTGGTCGTGGAGCAGAAGACAGGGCCGTTCCAACAAGCCGTCGCCTGCATTGATTTCTCGCCGACCTCGGCACGGGTCGTGGAGCAGGCAATTCACCTGTCGGAGCTGGACGGCTGCGAACTGCATTTTTTGCATATCTACGTTGGCCCCTGGAACAAGTTCCACTACCTGGTGGAGTCGCGCTACTCGACTGAGTTTCGCAAATCCTACCTTGAAGATTTGGAGGTAAAACTGCGCGCCTTTGTCGGTGACACCCGAACAGCCAAGGTTTCGTTCCATCTTCAACACTATCAGCATCGCGGGCACGGCATCAGCCAATTTGCCGGCAAAACGAAGGCCGACCTGATAATCATTGGCACGCGCGGCCGGACGAGCGTGAAATACTTTCTGCTGGGATCGACTGCAGAGTATGTGCTCCGCGAGCGGCCTTGCACCGTTCTCGCCGTCAGACCTCTGGAAGCATAGCGAGTGACGACTTCATGAAGCCGGACGTATCAGCCCCACTCAAAGCCAATGTTTTTCGTAACTCACTGTTGGTGTGGGTGATGATCTGGCTGTTCTGGACGGAGGCCGAAGCTGTGAGTTGGATCATCGGTCTCCCCATCCTGGCCGCGGCCGCGATGTTGGTCCGGCGCCTAGAGTCACCGGAAGTTTGTCTGCGGGTGGGCTGTCTGCCTCGTTTCGCGGGTTTCTTCTTGTTCGAATCCATCAGGGGTGGCTGGGATGTCGCCCGCCGGGCACTTGCCCGCGACATGCGGTTGCAACCCGAGATGATCAACTTTGACACAGTACTGGACGATGGCCCCGCCCGGGTGTTTCTAATCAACTGTATCAGCCTGATGCCCGGCACGGCCACGGTGGAACATGACGAGGGACACCTGAAATTGCACGTGTTAGACGGTGCCAGCGATTGCGAGACGGAAATCAGAAGGTTGGAGGCGCAGGTGGCGACCCTGTTCGGGGACGCGGGCCAGAACTACAAGGGCGAGATCCGATGACGGCATTCTGTCTGGCGGCAGTCTTGACCCTGATGGTGTTGATGGCGATCGGGCTGCGGAGGGCGTTCGCGGGACCGACGACTGCCGACCGGCTGCTGGCCGTCCAATTGTTCGGTACGGTCGGGGTGGCGATCGTGCTGTTGTTGGGGCGGGCCCAGGACGATGAGGCATTCATGGATCTGGCGCTGACCTTTGCGCTTTTGGCGATCGTTTTCAGCGTGACCTTTGCCCGTTACGCCAATGAATTCCTCCCGGGTTGCGAGGGTGAGCAAAAGGAGGCGGACCGATGACTGTTCGCGAGATTCTGGGGGCGGTGCTCGTCGTGGTTGGCATCTTCTTTTTTGTCGCCGGCACAGTCGGACTGCTGCGTTTCCCGGACGTTTACACGCGGATGCACGCGATTACGAAAGCCGACAATCTGGGCCTCGGCTTCGTGGTCGCCGGCCTTGCATTGACGGCATCTGATTTCGGGGAGATCGTCAAGCTCCTGCTGGTCTGGATGGCAGTTCTCGCCGGGAGCGCGACCGCGTGTTACCTGACCTCCCGGGCCGCGCTGCGGCACGGAGTGCAACCTTGGAGGAAACGTTGACCACCTTGAACCTGGCGATCGATGCCGTCATCGTGATCATGACCGTATGGCTCGCCGTGAGTGCGTTGGGGGCGGAAGATCACTTCGACGCCGCCATTCGCTTTGTCGCCTTCGGCTTGGCCGTAACCCTCGCATGGGTCCGGTTGCGGGCTCCAGATGTCGCGCTTGCAGAGGCCGCCGTTGGCTCGGGCTTGACGGGGGCGCTGCTGCTGGCAGCAATCGCCCGCATGAGGCAGCACCGGACCGGCCCCATCGAGGGCGAAGATGAATCCCCATGAAACGCCCCCGGAATATTCCCGCGTTGGTGCTCTGCGCGATCTTCGGTGGAATGCTTTGGCAGGCCCTGATGGTGTTGCCCTCGCAGCCCGGCCTTCTTGCGGCGGTCAATGCCCGCTTGGATGATTCCGGGGTCCGCCACGGTGTCACCGCAGTGCTAATGAACTTTCGCGGCTACGACACCTTGTTCGAGATCGGGGTCTTGCTGCTGGCGCTGATCTCGGTCTGGTCACTGCCGGATGAAAGCCATGACACCACGCCGTCAGCTGGGCGGGTGCAGACCGCCTACCTGCGAGTGGTCGGGCCGGCAATGCTGCTCTTTGCCGGTTATCTGCTGTGGATCGGCTCGCGGGCACCCGGTGGTGCGTTTCAGGCAGGTGCCCTGTTGGCCGCCGTGGGGGTTTTGATGCAGCTCGGTGGACGCTCCAGTGGGCGCGCGTGCGGCACCATGTGGTTTCGGTTCGGATTGTCCGCCGGCTTTCTGCTGTTTACCGTATTTGCGTTTGGCGGCGTGCTCGCGAATCATTCCGTGCTGCAGTATCCATGGGGCAGCGCCGGCGGGTGGATTCTCGCCATTGAAAGTGCGGGGATGGTGTCCATTGGCCTTATTCTTTCGGAGTTGTTCCGAGGACGCGCACCGGGGACGCCTTACAACGGGGGGAGCGGTTGAACTCGGTCACTCTGTACCTTTTGACCGGCGGATTTCTGGTCACATGTGGGCTCTATCACCTGCTGTGCGTGCCCTCGCTACTGCGCAAGATACTTGCCGCAAATGTCATGGGAACAGGTGTCTTCATGATTCTGATAGCAATGGCGGCGCGGCAGCCGGAGGCACCCCCCGATCCGGTACCGCACGCCATGGTACTGACGGGAATCGTGGTGTCCGTTTGTGCCACCGCTGTGGCGCTGAAGTTGATCTGTCGGCTGCACGCTTTCACCGGACGCGATGTATTGCCCGATGAGGGAGAATCGGATTGATGGACAACGATGCTTCATTCGTGGTCACTCTTTGGCCACTGGTGCTCGCCGCACCGATGCTGGGTGCGGTGGCTTCGTTTGTCTGGCCCCGGCGGGGACGCCTCGTCGGCCTGGTCGCCCTGATTGTGGCGGCGTTTGGCGCCTTGGACCTGGTGCGAATCGTCCAATTGGACGGTGAGATGAATCATCTCGTCGGGGGATGGGAGGCGCCGCTGGGGATTCGACTGTTCGCGGACGGGTTGAGCGCGCTCATGGTGTTGATGACCGCTCTGGTTGGCACGGGAATCAGTGTGTACGCGCCGGCCTACTTCGGCACGACGGGCGCTGCCGGACGACATCAGGAGCGGTATTTCTGGCCGCTTTGGCTGTTTCTGGTGACGGGACTGATGGCACTTTTTCTTACCGCCGACTTGTTCAATGCGTACGTCGCCATCGAACTCATCAGCTTTTCTTCGGTGGCGTTGGTCGCCTTGGCCGATCAACGTGAAAGCCTGGTGGCGGCCATTCGCTATCTGCTCGTGGGCTTGCTGGGATCGCTGAGCTACCTCTTGGGAGTGGCGCTGCTTTATGGAGCCCATGGCACCGTGGACCGCGCCTTGTTGGCGGAGACGATGAATGGTGGTGGCATCGATCAGTTTGCCATCGTCGTGATGCTGGGAGGGTTGTTGCTGAAGGGCGCGATATTTCCGCTGCACTTCTGGCTGCCGCCGGCCCATTCCACTGCACCGGCACCGGCCAGCGCCGCACTTTCCGCCCTGGTCGTCAAGGGAGCGTTCTATCTCATACTGAGACTGTGGTTCGAATTGGCGGAGGGATGGATCAGCAGTCGGATCGCGTTTGCCCTGGGGGCGATGGGGTGCGGCGCGGTGGTTTGGGGATGTGTTCAGGCGCTGAGGCAGGCGCGGTTGAAACTGTTGGTTGCGTATTCAACTGTGGCTCAATTGGGTTACCTGTTTCTCCTGTTCCCGCTGATGGCCGCCGGTGCGGGCCCGGGCGCCTGGGCAGGCGGGATCTACTTTGCGATTTCGCACGCGTTTGCCAAAACCGCCATTTTCATGGCTGCGGGAAATGTGATGCACGCCGCCGGACACGATCGGCTCAAAGATCTGGTGGGCGTGGCCCAGGTGATGCCGGTTACCTTTCTTGCGCTGGCGTTGGCGGGACTCAACGCTGTCGGACTGCCCCCGAGCGGAGCGTTCATTGGCAAGTGGCTTCTGCTGACTCATTCACTCGAATCGCGGCAATGGGCACTGGTAATCGTGATCGGTTTCGGCGGGCTGATGGCCGCGGGTTATACCGTCAGAATTCTCAACCTTGCCCTGCTCCGGCCGCACCAGACAGGGGCGGGGCAACACTTTCATCGTCTGCCGGCGGTAATGGAATGGACGCCCTTGGTGTTGGCTCTGGTGTCGTTGATTCTCGGTCTGGTCGTAAAGCTACCCATGCAGGTGCTGGAAGAAGGAGCTCCGTTCGGCATTGAACGGTTGGCGGAAGGAAAACCATGACGTTTGAGGGTTCGCTGTTGATTTGGATCTTGTTGTCGTCGTTGGTGCCGGCCGTGTGGATTCTATTCTTGAAAGAAGGCAGGCATCGGCTCCGTACGTTTGTCAACCTGGCCGGTGCGAGCGTCAAATTGGTTCTGGTGAGCCTGCTCGTGCATGGCGTCCTGAGTGAGCAACGATTTGAGTATCGGGTGCAGTTGCTGCCAAATCTTGATCTGGTCCTCGAAGCGGACGCCTTGGCGGTTCTGTTTGTCTCGCTTTCCGCCGTTTTGTGGTTGATCACGACGGTTTACGCGATTGGCTATCTTGAAAGCTCGCCACATCGCTCCAGGTTTTTCGCATTCTTCAGCCTCTGTGTGTTTTCCACGGTTGGCCTGGCGTTGGCGGGGAATCTTTTCACCTTCCTGGTGTTCTACGAACTGCTTACGGTTTCCACGTATCCGCTGGTGGTGCACCGCGGCACCGCCAAGTCACTGCAGGCCGGAGCGACCTATCTCCGGTACACTTTGACTGGCGGCATGCTGTTGCTGCTCGGCGTGGCTTGGTTGCGCACCTTGGCCGGCCCAATCGAATTCACTCACGGCGGCATGTTGATGCCCCTGGTGGAACAACATCGGGGCGCGTTGATAACGATCTTCTGGCTGCTGATTGCCGGACTGGGGGTCAAAGCCGCGCTGGTGCCTCTGCATGGTTGGCTGCCTCGGGCGATGGTCGCCCCGGCACCGGTCAGCGCCCTGTTGCATGCAGTGGCGGTGGTGAAGGCCGGAGCCTTTGGCATCGTGCGGGTTATCTATGATGTCTATGGCCCGGAAACGGTGAAGACGCTCGGTATCGGCGTTCCTCTGGCACTGCTGGCTTCAGTGACGATCATCTATGGATCGGTTCGTGCGCTGTTCCAGGATGACCTCAAAAAACGGCTGGCGTTCTCGACTGTCAGTCAAGTCTCTTACGTTGTTCTTGGAGCGGCAATCTATGGTCCGGTGGCAACCATTGGCGGCGTCGTCCACCTGGTGCATCAGGGCCTGATGAAGATTACCCTTTTCTTCTGTGCCGGGAACTACGCGGAAGGGCTGCACGTTCACCGAATCTCCGAATTGGATGGTGCTGGAAAGCGGATGCCGCTGACCAGCGCCGCCTTCACGTTGGGCGCGTTTGGCATGATTGGGGTCCCACCGATGGCCGGGTTCGTGAGCAAATGGTACATCGGATCGGGGGCACTGGCCGCCGGCTGGTATTGGGTGGTCGGAGTGTTGATCGGCAGCAGCGTGTTGAACGCGGCTTACTTTCTGCCAATCCTCCGACGGGTATGGTTTGCGCCCGGGGCAACCGGTCACCGTGACGAGGAATCGAGATCGGCGCCCGAGATTCACTGGATGTTGTTGGCCCCGCCGCTGATCACGGCCGCCCTCGCATTGGGTGCCGGATTGCTGGCCGGTGCGCCCTTCAGTCCGCTGGCCTGGTGCCGCCTGATTGCGGCGCGTGAGTATGGCCTGTCGCAGTTTGAGCCATGAATCCGCTTATCTACCTGCTGTTGATGGTTCCAGCCGCGCCGCTGCTGCTGGCCGGAGCATCCGTTCTGCCCGGCGTGCGGCGCCGGCTGATGTTGGCATTGCCAATTGCCACCGTCCCGGCGCTCATTGCGGCTTTAAGCCTTCCCGACGAAGTTGTCGTGCTGGAATGGCTGTTGCTTGGCGCCCGATTTGGTATCGACGAAACGGGCCGCGTTTTTCTCCTCTTCACCGCCGTCCTCTGGCTGGCTGCTGGATGGTACGCGAATGCCTACATTGAGGAGCCGAAACGGCGAACGTCCTACGCGGTGTTTCACCTGCTGGCAATGAGCGGCAACCTGGGAGTGATCGTGGCACACGATATGGTTTCCTTTTTCCTCTTCTTCGCCCTCATGAGTTTCGCATCGTATGGCTTGGTCATCCACAATCGTGACACCGAGGCCATGCGGGCGGGACGGGTGTATCTGTCCTTGGTTGTGGTGGGCGAGGTGATTCTGTTCGCCGGATTGCAAAGGCTGGCGGCCGCGAACGGAGGTCTGGCGCTGCCGGCGGTAGCCGCGTCTCCGGACTTCGTGACCACATTGTTGCTGTTCATAGGGTTTGGAATAAAGGCGGGTGCATTGCCTTTGCATGTTTGGTTGCCATTGGCGCATCCGGCGGCACCCGTGCCTGCCAGTGCCGTGTTGAGCGGCGCGATGATCAAAGCCGGACTGATCGGCTGGCTCCGCTTCCTGCCGCTCGGTCACCCCGAAGCGGTCATGTGGGCGGGGCCGGTCATTTCGATTGGGCTGTGCGCGGCGTTTCTTGGCGCGGTCGTCGGGTTCTGTCAAACCAACGCCAAGGCGGTCCTCGCCTATTCGAGCATCAGCCAGATGGGCTTGATGACGGCAGGTGTGGGGCTCTGTTTCAGACCGGGGCAGGAACTTGATGCAACGATTGCGATTATCGCGCTGTTCGCTGCCCATCACGCCCTCTGCAAGGGGACGTTGTTCCTGAGCGTGGGTATCATGGCGCATCCACCCAAACTCCCGCGTGAATTGTGTTATGTGGCGGTTCTGCTGCCGGCGTTGGCCTTGGTTGGCGCGCCATTTACGAGTGGGGCGTTGGCAAAAGGTATGCTCAAGGTGGCCGGCAACGCCGTAGGCGGATGGAGCATCCTGCTCCCACTCACCGGGGTCGGCACCACGCTGTTGATGCTGCGATTTCTCCGGCTTGCCCGGCAAATGTCGCCGGGCGGCCATCACCACGCTCCCGCCGCTCCCGGCCAGTGGCTGCCGTGGTTGTTGCTTACAGGGCTGGTGGTTGTGTTTCCCATGCTTCCATTTGCTGCGGGCCCTATTGCTCCCCAGCCTGGCTGGTGGTCGAAGCTATGGCCGATTTTGAGCGGTGTCGTAATCGCGTTTGCCCTAATCCCGCGGCTTTCAAGCAAACTCCCCCTGGTTCCTCCGGGCGATATCCTTGTCTGTTTCGTCGGGACGTTCCGAATGTTGAAGTTGCTGCTCGACTCTGCCGGCCGGTCCCTTCGTCCGGCTTGGGTTGGAATCCGCTGGAGCGCCCGCGGATGTCGTCGTCACATGAGCGGCCTTTGGAATCCGGCGTCGATGGATCTGCGGCGTCCGTGGTCGGTATCAGCCGGGCTCCTGTTGTTGTTCATCATCGCCTGCGTTGTGTTGATGAGAGTCTGACGCTTTCCGAACGGACCAATCTCGGCGCGGTTGATTGAACAACGCGCGGAGATCGGCCGGTGAACGCCACGCAGGAGTTTTAGCTGACTTTTTTAGCGGCGGCGCAACGCGATGAGTATGCGTGACCTGGGCGACCTCTTTAGGCTCACAATTTTTGATGAGAATCCGCTTTACCCATTGATGACCCATCTGGGGAAGGATTCGATTCTCGATTGGAAATCCTGCGGTATCTATGACCCGGCTTCGAAGCGGCACGTCATGTTGTCGGTGACGTCGTTGAATTTTGATTGAATCGCATCACGTGGCCGCACAGCCGTTCGGACAACAGTGCACCTCGTTGGCCGGAAGTGATACGGGATTTTTTTGGATTGCGGTGGCAGAGCGAAGCGCCGACGTCGCATTTCTTGGTGGTGTTCAAAGATCGACTGGAGGGCATCGGGTAACCTGCGGCTTGCCCATCCGTGGACACGGCGGTGATGTTCGATTTCCATCCATCATACAATTCACCGGACTCGCTGGCATCCCCAAAGCGGTGTCGACGGCCTTTCAGGGCTCTGCCACCGCAGTTCATAAGCTCCCGGCACTCACGGGTCGTTCGAGTTCTGCCGACCCTGGCTCAAGGGCTACCTTCTTTGCCTTTCCCTCATGATTCGCCGCCCGTTACTTCAGGTAGCCTTCCGGTTTGCCGTTGGTGGTCAGGATGTGAACCTCGTGGGCGCGCACAGCGGGGTTGAAGTATTCCCAGACGACTTTTTTGTCGCGGGTGACCTCGAACAGCTTGGGCATGTCGGCCTTCTTCTGCGCATACGCGCAAATGACAGTGTTGCCACTGGCGAGTCGCTGGCCGCCACAGGGATCGGCGAATCGCCCGGCCACGTCGGAGTTGTCAACCCGCCAGACAATCTTGCCATCCTTGTCGAACTCCACCGTCTCGTTTCCGTGCGTGAGGTTGACGAGCGTGTTGCCGTTTTCCAGGCGGATGGCCGTAAAAGGCCAGGTGTGAGTCTCGCGCCCGCCCAGTTCCTTCGTATCCGTCTTGAACACCTTCACCACTTCGCCATCGGGCCGGTATTCTTTGACGGCAAAACCGAGGAGATGCGGGACGAGGTAGTTTCCATTGGGAAGTTTGCGGGCCATCCGGGTCTGCATGTGGGCGTTGTCCGTGTCCGGTTTCAAGGCTACCTCGATTGCGACTGAGCCGTCCGGGGCGATTTCCCGCAGGCGCGGTTTCGCGCCGCGCTCGACCACCAGGGTATTGCCGTCGGCCAGTCGAACCGCAGTGCCGAGCTCCCGGTTGGGCGCAGCCAGCTTGTAGCTCCAGACCATTTTTCCCTTTCGCGTGATTTCCTTGGCCATGTTGCCCTGCGATATCAACACGTTGCCGTTCGGCAGCACAAAACCATCGCGGGCACTCCCCTTGGATTCCCAGACGATCTCATTGTCTTCGCTGACGATAACGGTCCGCGTGCCAGCGATCAGGAACGAATGACGAATTCCACTGTCACTGCGCTGTTCACCGAACGTGGCGGCCGGTGACGAAAAACCCGAGCAAACGAACATCAGGAGGGCGAAGGTAGATCTCATTCGGGTTTAATACGGCCAATTGATTGCAGAGTCAGCCAGAAACTTGGGCAAACCGAATCTCTTCAAATTTGTATCCAGGCGATTGGGACTCGGCCATTCCTCCGATTTGCCATGAATACCGGACAGCAGGTTCGAATGCCCATTGTCAATTGACAATAATTGATAATTTCGGGGCTCTTGCGTTTTGAGTCCGGCTAGACGACTGTCGGTCGACTTGTACGAACGATTGCGAACCAAGAAACTGGCGAAACTGTCGGCCACCGGTGTCAATCCGTTCGCCAACCTGCGGTAATGCGTTGGACGATCCATTCGGTGCTATCAAATAATCTCCTTTCCCATGATTCCTATGAAAAATTCAACGTCGAGTTCTGCCGGATGTCATGTTCTTGAAATCTCCCTCGCGGCATTGCTTTTGCTGGCCGGAGTCGGAGTGAATGCGGCGGTGACGTTTTCAGTGTCGCCGGCTGCCATCACGAATGATTTCACGGGTGTTGTCACGTTCACGATCGGCGGCTTGACCAGCGGCAAGGCTGTGCTGCTGGAACGCTTTGCCGACTTCAACGGCAACAGTGTGGTGGATTCGGGTGATGTCTTGCTTCGCGGCTTCGTCGTGACGGATGGGCAAGTGCCGCTGATTGGCGGTGTGCGTAATCCGAACGTGCCGGGCGACGACGACGGCGCGACGAACAGCCAGATTCGCGTGGACCTGCCGTTTCCGGGATTGGACCCGAGCATCGGCGCGGCGGCGGGCAGCTTCGTCTGGCGCGTTTCTGATCCGCAGTCCGGTTTCACTGCCGTGACGCATACGAACACGGTTGCCCAGAAGACTTACCCGCAAAGCGTCAGCGGCCAGCTGACTTCGGGCGGCCAACCCGTCGCCAATGTAGTCGTCGCGTTGCTAGTCGAGGACGGTCCGGCACCAGCCATTACGACTACGGATGCCAGCGGCAACTACACGCTTTACGCTCCGCCGGGTAATTACTCCGTGATTCCGATCAAGAGCGGGCTGGTTGCCGATCTTGAAGCGGGCGGTGTGAGTCTGGGAGCCAATGCGATGGTCACCAAAAATATTACCGCGACCGCCGGAACGCTCATCCTCTCGGGACGGGTGACGGACAGCGGCACGGGCGTCGGTTTGCCCGGTGTGTTCTTTCAGGCGGATTCCACAAACGGTTTGTTCTCCGGTACCTTCACTGACAGTTCGGGCAACTACACGCTGGGTATCACGGCCGGTGGCTGGGAATTGGAGGCGGACTCGGCAGCGCTCGCACAACTCGGTTATCTGGCGCCTGCCGGTGGCCTGCAAACAAACCTTACAGTGTCCGCGACCGTGAATCTGGCCGTCGCATCGGCAACAGCGCTCATTTACGGTACCGTCAACGATTCAGCGACCAACGCGGTCGGCGGTATCGGGCTCTACGCAAATTCTCAGGGTGGGCTCTACAATGCTTCCGGACGCAGTTTTCCGGCAAACGGCAGTTACGCGTTGGGTGTGAGTGCCGGAGACTGGTCGGTGAGTCAGGAGACCGAGGATCTCGCCATCCGAAATCTCGGTGCCCAGGGCACGAACCTGACGCTGACCGCCAATCAGGCGGTTCAGGTTGATTTCTATCTCCCGGCCGTTACGGCCCACCTGCGCGGCCAGATCAAGGACGACAGCGGAGCGCCCATCACGAACATGCAGATCGTGGTGCAAACAGTACCGTTCCAGGCGGGCGGTGCGGGTTCGACTTATCCCATGACCGACGGCAGCGGCAATTTCGATGCCGGTGTGCGGGCCGGCACGTGGAACATCAATTTGAGCTGTGTCCAGGCGCAGGACCGGAATCTGATTGGTATTACCACCAATAACTTCACCGTCATCGACGGAGTGGATCAAAATGGTCTCGTGCTCACGTTCCCAAAGGCGACCGCCACCATTACCGGCTCGGTGAAGGATCAGCAGAACAACCCGATTGCCGGCGTACAACTGGATGCCAACGCGGCAAACAATGATTATCTCGTCGGTTGTGTGCCGACGGATGCCAGCGGCAACTACACCCTGCATGTGTTGAACAACCTGACCTGGATGGTCTCGGTCCGCGGTGGCGATTTGAACGCCCGTGGATTCAATGACGTGTCGTCGCAAAATGTCAACGTGTCCGGTGGGAATGGCACGGCCGACTTTGTTGCCGCGTCGTCCGGTGGTGGTGGCAGCGATCTCCAGATCTCCACGGCGAGCCTTCCCAACGCAACGCAGGGATCTTCCTACAACACTTCGCTGGCCGCGAGCGGTGGCCAGGCGTCTTATACGTGGAGCATCTCCGCCGGCTTTTTGCCCAGTGGTTTGCTGATGAATTCCGCCGGCCAGATCGCCGGTACTCCGGGCGAGAGCGGTTCCTTTCCCTTCACGGCGCGGGTCACGGATGCGACGAACGCGGTGATCACTCGTTCGCTGGCACTGGTGGTCAACGCCGGCAGCTTTTCGCAGCCCGCATTTACCAACGGGGTGGTGCTGAATGGCGGCCAGTTGCAGATTCAACTGGCGGGCGTGGCGGGACAGACCTACACGTTGGAATCGACCGCGGACTTCATGGTCTGGAGATCGGATGACACCTTCGTGATGAGTTCCAACGTTATCACCTTCGACGCCACCGAGGAATTGACCCGTTATCCATTGCGCTTTTACCGCGTCCGAATCGGCCGGGTGTTCTTTTCCAGCCTGAATTTTCATCACTACGCCAATGGTGGCAACTTTGGCGCCGCGCTCACGCCAGCGACCAGTTTCCCCATCTCGCTCAACAGCTACAGCGCGAATTTCGAGGCCGATAACGATCCGATGTTTCCCGCCGCGACGAATGTCTTCTTCACCGGTCCCGGCGGCTCCGGGCTGTCCAATCAGGCCGCGAACCCGGGCAATTCGAACGTGGCAATAGATTCTTCGCGCTACCAGTCACCGAACGTTTCGAGTCCGGCCATCGCTCCCGGTGGCACCTGGACGATCGGTTATCACGGCACCAATCTGGTTCACGCGCTGCCCGATCCCCAGGCTGCTTCAAGGCTGGTTATCCCGCTGCCGACCGTCACCTTGAGCGGCAATAATCTTCAGAGCGTGTCTTGGGACTATCGCAATCCCACCAGCGGCGCATCGCTGGGCGGTCCGGCTTCTTTCATGACAGATGTGCAGGTGCAGGTGGAAGACATGAATCTGGGCCGGGTTTACGATTCTCCCAACGTCGTGGCCGCGACCAGCCACACGCTGACCAACACCGTGAACTGGACGACCGTTATCAGGATGCATCTCGTTTACAACGACACGCTGGGAAATCACTACGTCGTCAGCTTCAACAAGCCTTGAGCGGGGGTGAGTGGGTGTTGATTTTATTATCTGAAGTATTGTCGTGCTGGTAATTCGCCAGTCGTGGTGCCGGTGGCGTTTTATTCACGGGCGAGGGCGGGCACAGTTATTGATTGGTTTTGAAATCTGTCACTCGGAGGGAGTCGCCCGGTGGCTTTGGCCAGGCGAGTTGAATGGTCGCGAAGATGCCGTGGGCCGTGTAATCGCTGAAACCGCCGCCGGTCGGTTCATCGTAAAGAAACAGGGCGTATTGGAGGCGCGCGGTGATGTCCCGTTTCAATCGGCGGGTGATGCCGGTTTGCAGCGCGTGAGATCGGTAATCGGTTCCGGCCGGCAATCCGGCCGCCAGATTGGATTGACCAAACTCAGCCTGCGCAAAGTGGTAGGAGCACTGCCAGTCCGTCTTTTCGTTCAGCGCGTAGTTGATCTGTCCGTTCGCGTTGAAACTCCTGCCTCGCCATGGCGCGACTGCCGCAACTCCGTTCTGCGCGCTCACGGTTCGGGAATCAGAAAACGACGCGGTCGCGCTGAGTTGCAATCGATGATTGAGCTGAAAACTGTTTCCCAGGCTGATGGTGTGCGTATCCGAATCAGACGAGAAGATTGCGCCGCCGGGTGTCGCGCCGGCAAAGGTGTCCGTGGCGACGACGTATTCGCCGGAGACGAGGCGATAGTCCAACTGCATTCGCCACCAGCGTTGCAACCGGGCGGTGATGCGCGCACTGATTTCGTCAGTCATCTGCTCGTGCCAGCGAATGAATCCGGGCAACGCCCACGGCGCGGTGACGGCGGCGATTTCATCCACATAGCCGGTGTTCTTTTCGCGGCGCTGGTATTCCGTCGCGAGAGAAAGTCGGGCGGTCGGTGCGTAACGGATGCCCGCCTGGAATTGCTTGTCATCGACATCGCCATTGGAGCGTTGCAGGTATCCAGGTGATTTCACCGGGAAGGCTCCAAGCCCGCCGACCTGTTGCTCGAAAATGCCCAGGTCTTCCTGCGTCAGTCGCGCTTCTCCGTGGAGCACGAAATTCGTGAACCCCGTATAACGCAGTGCGATCGCCTCGGTCGTGATGTGCTCGTCGTAAGACGAACTCAGCGCGACGGGAACGGGTGTCAACGGCCCGAAGAACGGAACGAATTGCAGGTCCGCGCCACCAAAACTCCGCCGGCGATGCCACTCACTTTGTACGGAGGGCGAAATGGTCAGGTCGCTCCACGGACCAAAGAGTGAACTCACGCTGAAAGCATGCGTTTCCGCGTCGTGAGTGATGCCGTTGGCAACCCATTGAAAGCCGGAAGCCGTCGCCCCGGCGGGCGTTTCCGTGCGAAGGTCGATGGCGACATCGGCGGCGAGTCGCGAATAGTGATAACCGGCGGAAGCAAACCACCCGTCGCGAATCTGGCGTTCCAAGCGGAGTGTATTCGCGCCGATAAACTGATCGGTTTGCTCGCGCAGACGCTCCAATGGGACCGGGGTCGGGCCGAGGGTATCGAACTCAAAACTCCCGTGGGTATGGCGCGTTTTCAGGTCGTGCAATTCGGCGCGAAACTCGTCTTCGATGAGAGTCCCGTTCCAGTCGTGTCGCAAATCGAATTTGAAAATGTGGACCTGCTCGTCGATGTCCTTGAACGACGGATAAATATTGCGGGTGATGGGTAGCGCGCTGGACGGTCCCCACGTCAGCATCGATTTTGTGCCGTCCTTATATTGAAACTCGTATCCGAAGATCAATTCTGGCCAGTCGGGCAGCGTGAGGCCAAAATCAATCCAGGCTTTGCCGACATCGAGTTCAAGTTCGCGACCAAGCGCAAAAGACGGTGTGGCATACGGTGAGTAGTAACCGCCAAGGTCATCGTAGTATCGA
>CALBIE010000336.1 GCA_937893495.1 uncultured Verrucomicrobiales bacterium
CAGTTGTGGTCGCAATGATGGAACGGGGGTTGGAAGCGGAAGTCCGTTGCTCGATGGCGATGGTTGGCGAGAGCCCCTCGATGTAATCAACGTCCGGCTTCTGCAACTGGTCGAGGAATTGGCGGGCGTGGGAAGAAAGGCTTTCAACGAATTTTCGCTGGCCTTCGGCATAAATGGTGTCGAAGGCCAGCGACGACTTCCCGGAGCCGCTCAAGCCGGTGATGACCACCAGTTTTTCGCGCGGAATCGCGAGCGTAAGCCCCTTGAGGTTGTGCTCGCGCGCACCGCCGATTTTAATGAAGTCCGTTGCCATATTTCGTTTGCGGCTCGACCCAAAATCTCTTGCAGGCCAATCGGGCAGAATACAAAGGTCGGTGGGGGATGGGAAGTTCGGATCAAAAAAACGCCGCTATCCGGTTGGATTTCTTTGACGTGGACCCAAGGATTGATACCGTGGCGCGCTTCGCAGGCGCACGTTGTTCCTGCCAGAAAACATCAAATAATCGAAACTGAATGAAATATATTCTTCTCCCGGTACTGGCCGTGGTGCTGTCCGGTTGTGCTCCGAGCCAGTCGGCATCCGCCCCTCCGCCCACGCCCGAAATTAGCGAAGCACCGAAACCGGCTGAAGTCCCGGCGGTTGCAAAACCGGTAATATCGAAGGCAGAGCCCGCACCCGCGCCGAAGACGGAGCCTGCGTCTGCGCCGAAGGGGGGTGCCAAGGCCGACGCGAACCCGGCGACGGCTGCCCTCAAAACGGCTAAAGACAAGGTCAGCTACATCATTGGATTTAATATCGGCTCCGGTATGAAACGCGATGGTCTGGATATCGATGTGAACAAATTGGCGGCTGGTCTTTCGACGGCTTTGTCCGGCGGGAACTCGCAGTTGCCGGAGGCGGAAGTTCAGGCCGTGATGCAGGCCTTCCAGCAGGAGATGCAAGCGAAACAGCAGGCCCGGCAGGCTACGGTTGGCGCGGAGGAAACGAAAATTGGTCAAGCCTTTCTAGCAGCGAACAAATCTAAACCCGGCGTGAAGACAACCGCGAGCGGGTTGCAGTACCAGGTAATCAAAGCTGGCACGGGCAAAACGCCGAAATTAACGGATACCGTAACGACGAACTATCGGGGAACGTTGATCAACGGTAAGGAATTCGATAGCTCATACAAACGTGGCCAGCCGGCTTCTTTCCCGGTGAACGGAGTAATCCCCGGTTGGACCGAGGCCTTGCAACTGATGAAAGAAGGTGCGACGTGGAAACTGTTCATCCCTTCAAATCTGGCTTACGGACCTCGTGGAGCCGGTCAGGACATCCCGCCGAACTCGGCCCTGATTTTTGACATCGAATTGATCAAAATTGGGAAGTAGTTGAGCATCTGCTTTAAGAGAAAAGCCGCCCTTTTAAAAGAGGGCGGCTTTTTTGTTGGGGAGCCGAATCTTTTCGCAATAAAGCCTGTCGAGACTTACTTCTTCTTCCCGCCGAGAAATCCGTCCAGCAGGCTTTTGGCGCCACCGGGGAGTTTGCCGCCGAGGGCTTTCTCAATTTCCGCGCCCGCCTTATCCTTGATGAGGTCTTTGGCTTTTTGCATGCCCGCCTGAGCCAGGACGTTGGCGAACGCTTTGCTTTCCACCTTGATGCGCGGATTGTCCAGCGGACCTTCAATGCCGATGGGGATATTCAGTGATTCCAAAGTGGTTTCGCCTCCACCGGGCACAGTGATTTTCGCGTTCTTCAAAGTTACGGCCAGCGGAAGGTCCACCACCATGCCGCCTTCGTTCTTCCATGTGCCTTTGGCGAAGATATCCATCGTGCCACCGCTGATAGGCGTCTTACCGCCGAACTTGATTCCGCTGGCGACGGCGTCCGTTGCCAATCCGCGGTAGTGGAAGTCGAACGCATTTCCTGCCGTGTTCGTGGTGCTGCCGCCGAGGAGAATGCGTGCGCCCACCGAATCCTTGCTCGAGGTAATCACGATGTCCTTATCCTCTGCCACCAACCACGGGTGGGTCGAAAGATTCCTGGCTTTTATATCGAGCGTCTCATCCGGCAGTTGCACGACGCGCACCTTTTCCGCCAGCAGTTCACCAATGATGAAGAGGGGGCTTTTGGTCAGCAAATGATCTGCGCGGACGTTCGCGTAGCCGAGTTGTTCGACCTGGCGGCGCAAGCGTTCCTCCAGTGTCTCGCCCTTCGGTGCCTCGGCGCCTTCGCCTTCCTTTTTCGGGCCGGAAAGTTTCTCCATCCATTCCTTCAATTTCGCGAGCTTCGCCTTCCACTCTTTCGCCTGGCTCAGGTAGTCATCCATGGTTTTGGCGTCGCCTTCCTTGGCGGGAGGCGGTTCAGAGATTTTGGGAGGATTGCCAATGTGCTTTCCTGGGGTGGATCGCTTTTCGCCGTGAGAGGCGTCGCTGATGACGAGGCGATCCAGTCGCAGGCGTTTCCGTAACAAGTCAGCCGCGCCAACATCGGCTTCGAGTTTTGCGGCGCGCAGGATGTCTGTGTCGAGTGCGGTGGCATCCGCGATGGCCAGTCCGGTGATGGTGAGTCGGTTTTCTTTGAAATCGAATTCGGCGTTTTCCAAATCGACGGTCGCGCCGTTTGCCTGCGCGAGACCGTCCTTTAGTGCCTTGGTCATGATGGGACCTTTGCCCATCTGCACCGCGCCCCAGCCGGCGACCGCAAGGAGCAGCACCAGCACGATGCCCATGGGCCGAACCGGCAGCCCCATCTTTTTGTTGAGCAGGTCGGCATAGGAATCCTTCTTCACTCCGCTGCCAAGAAAGAGCCATGTTCCGAACTTTGCCCAACCGGTGCTGGTAAACTTCTTGAAGGCTTCAGACGTTTCCTCCAGCGAAACCATCTTTTTACGAAAGCCGGTGATCGCCTTCACCACGGCGAAGCCGGCGATGATACCCACGACGGTTCCAATGAGCAGTCCACCGGTGGTCGCGTAATACTCGAAGCCGAACAGGGCGAGTACCGGGGCATTGATGAAGCCCTGAAACAAACCACGAGTCGGGCCGTCGAGCAGAAACTGACCCGCCTTGAATGAAACCGGCATCAAGGCGAGCGAGGCCAGTTTGGTAATGCCGAAAAAGAGCAGGGCCAGGCCGATGTTGGCATTCAGGACGAGCAGCGCGAAGGTGAGCACGACGATCAGTCCGGACGCCTGAGTCATTCCGGGCATGAAGCCAAGCATGGAGCCGAGAATACAGGCACTGAACAATTGAAATGGCGTCGCGTTGCCGCGCAGGAGTTTACCGAGTTTCCGCGTAATCATTGGAGGACTTATAGCGAGACATTCGTCGATGATCAAACCGTGTTCTGCACGAGTTGAGTTTTCCGACCCAGTTCGACGTTTATCAATAATTGCCAAGGGGTTGCCAATTTTGGTGGATTCGCCGACGCTTTGGACGAGTCGAATTGCCTTATGGACAATTGGTTGCGTCGAATTCTAATCACTGCGGGAACTACCCTGTTCCTGTGTCCAACCGCGTGGGCACAATCTGATTTTCAGGGCGCGACGCATCTGGTTCCCTTTCACGAAGAGCCAATCAAATATGAAGAGCAAAAGTCGCACGGGCCGATTTCCCGCTTGCAGGAGCGAATTGACCGGGGCGAGTTGAAGCTCAAATGGGACACCCGTTTCGGCTACCTGCCATCGCTGCTGAAAGAACTGGGAATCAATCCCGATTCACAGATGTTGCTGTTTTCAAAGACTTCCCTGCAGCGCAACTTCATTTCACCGCAGACCCCCAGAGCAGTTTACTACAATGACGACGCCTATATCGGCTGGATACCAGGGGCACCGGTGATGGAGGTTTCGGAAGTCGATCCAATCCTTGGGGGCGTTTTCTACGACCTGCCGCAAGTGGAAGAGGCGAAGCCACGGTTTAATCGCAATACCCAGTGCATGTCGTGCCATGCTTCAGCGAAGACGATGGGCGTACCCGGCCATGTTGTGCGATCCGTCGGGACGGACCTGGGCGGAGAGCCGGATTTGCAGACGGCCTTCTCTGAAGTGAATCATCGCGTATCCCTGGCGGATCGCTGGGCCGGTTGGTTTGTGACCGGTCAGCATGGCGATCAATTGCATCGAGGGAATCTGGTTGGGCGAGAAGCGTTGGAGCTACAGCAGGTGACACCGAACTACATGGGCAATCGCACCAATCTCATCGGTATCACGGATGTGTCCGGGTACTATCGCCAAAGCAGCGATATTGTCGCCCTGATGGTTCACGACCATCAGACACACATGCACAATTTCATCACGCGGCTGAACTACGAGACGCGCATTATGCTCTCCCGTTACGGACACATCCGCTATCTCAAGAACCAGTCCGAAGCGTTTCTTCGGTATCTGCTGTTTACCGAAGAAACAGATTTGGAAGATGAAATTCAGGGGAATACCAGATATGCCGAGGCTTTCCAGAAACTGGGTCCGTTTGACTCCAAAGGTCGCAGCTTGCGCCAGTTGGATCTGCGACATCGGATGTTCAAATACCCTTGCAGCTTTCTGATCTACTCCGCGTCCTTCGACGCGATTCCGAAGGAAATGCTCGACCATATCTACCAGCGCCTTTTCGACATCCTGACCGGCAAGGATGAATCGGAAGCATTCGAAATGGTCTCCGAGCGAAACAAGCATGCGATTTTCGAAATCCTGCTGGAGACGAAAAAAGGATTGCCCGATTACTGGCGGCAATCGCCAAAAACTTAAGCCTGCCTGATTATTAAAGGCGTGCTAGCTTTGGCCATCATGATGAAGCGGATAGGTTTTGGGTTCCTGGTCCTGATGGCATCCCTGCAGGTCACTTCTGCGGCACTGGTCGCGAAGCCAAACTTCGTGGTCATCGTCGTCGAAGATTTGGGTCGCGAATGGGTTTCGTGCTACGGCAGTGAGGAAAACAACACCCCGAACATCGATCAGCTTGCGCGTGAGGGTGTCCGCTTTGAAACGTGCTATGCATCGACGCAGGGCTCGGTGTCGCGAGTCGAACTATTGACCGGGCGCTATCCGTTCCGCACGGGATGGATGTGGCATAATGACGTTCCGCAATGGGGTCCGCCGTTCTTCGATTGGAGCAAGGAAATCACCTTTGCGCGCATTCTCAAGCAAGCGGGATATGCGACGGCCATCGCGGGTCGCTGGGGGTTGAACGATCTGCGCGAACACAAGGACGCGTTGAAGTTTCACGGATTCGATGAGCATTGCGTGTGGCCGGGTGCGGAAAAGGGCGAGGCGGGCGATCAGAGCCCCTATTGGAATTCAATCGTTCAGCGAAATGATCAGCGGATTGATTCGGACAAGAATACGTTTGTGCCGGATGTATTTGCGGATTTTGTCGTGGATTTCATGAAGCGCAATCGCGAGCAACCGTTTCTCGCTTACTATCCGATGCTGTTGGCGGGGAAACCATGGCCATCGCTGCCGGCGAATAGTGGGCGTGGTTTGAACGAGCACGATGCCTTTCAGGCCCTTATCGGCCAAATCGATGCCACGGTCGGCAAACTGCTGAGGGCGGTAGAGGAACTCAAACTCAGCCGACGTACCATCATCGTGCTGACCAGCGGCTGCGGTTCGGATGGAACGTCCGCGAAGGCGTGGGGTGCGACGGTCAAGGGTGGCAAAGGTCGATTGACCGAACGTGGCGTCAATGTGCCATTGATTGTTCACGGTATCGGGCAGGTTTCCGGTGGCCGAGTGGCGAAGGAACTAGTGGATTTCTCGGACATTTTTCCGACCTTGTGCGAACTCGCGAGTAGTCGTGTGCCGGGGAGTGTTCAAATTGACGGAAAGTCGTTTGCTCATTATTTGCGCGGCGGTAGCGCCCGTCAGCCACGCGAATGGGTGCTCGCTCAATATGGTCACGATCGCGTCATTCGCGAAGCCCGCTACAAGTTGTATTCCAACGGCCGGTTCTACGACGTGCTGAACGATCCTCTTGAGACGCAGAACCTTACCTCGGCCAACGTATCAGAAATCATTGGCGTCAAAGAACGTCTGGCAACTGTTTTGCGGTCATTGCCAAAGGACCAGCCGCTGAATTTTCCCATGACTCGTCGCATGATTGTCAGGCGACCGGGCGACTGAGGGAAACGTACGCTGGAAAAGGGTGCAGTCGCGGCTCTCCATTTCATCAACCGCGCGATTGCATCGCCGAGCGGGGCGGGGCAATCTCTCGCAAGTGATTTGCAGACTTTTAACAATTGCACTGGTTACATTTGCTGGCGGCGGATCGGCTTTCGCCTGGGATTACGAAGGTCATCGAACGGTCAACCTGCTGGCCATCGATTCGTTACCGCCCGGTTTTCCTGCTTTCATAAAAGAGAGCGCATCGCGCGAGCGCATTGGCTTTCTCGCGGGCGAGGCCGATCGCTGGCGCAACACGCCCGACCTGCCGCTCAAGCATGCCAATGGGCCGGACCATTTCATCGACATTGAGGATTTGATCGATCCGAAGAAGTTCAACATCCCGGTGCAATTCTGGAGTCCGTTCCGCTATGCGTTCGTCGAGCAACTGGTCGAGGCCCGGATGCGCTTTCCCGATCGTCTGCCGGCCATCCCGAAGGCACAGAATTGGGATCGGACGAAGCAGTTCACCGGCTTCCTGCCCTGGACCATCATGGAGTATTACAGCAAGGTGAAGTCGGGCTTTTCGTATCTCAAGGCGTTCGAAGAACTCGGCACGGCGGAGGAAATCCGCCAGGCGCGGGAGAACCTGCTTTATGTGATGGGAGTGATGGGTCACTTCGCCGGCGATGCCTCGCAGCCGTTACACACGACGAAGCATTACAACGGTTGGGTGGGAGATAATCCGAGAAACTATACGACCAATCGGACGTTTCACAGTTGGATTGACGGCGGATTCCTGTCGAAGACCGGCGGCATTGACGCCGCGAAACTGCGTGGACGATTGCGACCCGCTCTGGCGCGAAAGACGATTGACGGGAGAACGGATTTCATTTTCCCCGTCATCACCGGGTTCATCATGGAACAGCATCCACTGGTCGAACCGTTGTATCGGCTGGAGCAGAGCGGGCGATTGAATGCCGAGGCGAAAGAGACTCGCGAAGGCCAGCAGTTTCTTGAAGGCCAGATCGTCAAGGCCGCGCAGTTCCTGGGCGACTTGTGGTTGACCGCGTGGAAGAACGCGTCCGAGGACAAGTACCTGATCGGGAAATTAAACGAGCGGAAGTTGGACGCGACTCGTTCGCCGGATGGAGGTAAAAGAGGAGTGAGGAAATGAAGATCGGTGAAGCGATCCACCTCGGCGGTGGCAGCCGAGGTGACGAGGCTCATCTGTTTCATCGATTTGGTTTTTATCAGCGCCTCCTGACGTCGGCTGCTACTTCGTTGAGGGTCGGTAGGCCGGCATAACGCGTTTGTGAAGAATGAAAACAGGTGATTCTTATCGAGTGGTTCTCGTGACCGCGCCAGACATCGAAGTCGGACGAAAGCTCGCGCACGCGGCGTTGAATGAACACGTGGTCGCCTGCGCGAACATCATTCCGCAGATTGAGTCGCACTACTGGTGGCAGGGGAAGCTCGAATCCGGTGCCGAGGTGATGATCATTTTCAAGACCACCGAACCTCTATTGGATGCGCTGGAAGAGGTCATTCTGAAGCATCATCCGTATGACACGCCGGAGATTGTCGCACTAGCAATCGAACGCGGGACAGAGAAGTTTTTAAAGTGGATTACGGAAAGCGTGGGATCGAAATAGTAGAGCAGGCTTTCGAGCCTGCTGGATCCGAGGCTTTTCAGCCTCGGAGTATTGGACCCGGTGCTGGAAAGCCTGCCCTGCATTGGTTGATCCTGCGGGATCATTTGGTAGCTGGGAAAATGAAGCCGGAACATGGAACGACAGGTTCCGCATCGGGGATTGTGATCGCCATATCGATCCTCTTGCTCCTGATTGCCGCCGATGCGCGTTTTTGGCATGTGCTGCCGCTGGGTTTCGAAGGTGCTCTTTTCTTTGGTGGACTCGCGTATTGGGTTGGTCTTTTGGCAGTTTCTATCACCTGCCTTGTCGCGTTGCTCCACCTTGATAAGAACAGCCGCACACGGGGCGAATACGAAGGTGTTGGGTATTGTTTGGCCATAATCGCAGGTTGTCTCGTGCTGGGGTTACTTGCCTGACTCTCAAAATTTAGTCTGCAATCCACGCCTTGCTGTTCTATTCTGTGCGCGTGCTACAGGAACTGATTCAACATGTCGCGGATGGAAAGCACCTGAGTGAGAATCAGGTTTGCACGGCCTTGACGGCGCTGATGTATGAGAACATCGAGCCGGTGGAGAAGGCCGAGTTTCTGACGGCGCTTGCGAAGAAGGGCGAAACCACGGAGGAAATCACGGTGTTCGCGCGCGAGCTTCGGGAGCGCGCCACCGAAGTCGCGCTCGACGAGGAGACGCGGAAAGGGGAGGTGCTTGATGTCTGTGGCACCGGGGGCGACAAGCTCAACACCTTCAATATTTCCACGACCGTCGCCATACTTTGCGCCGCCGCTGGCGTGAAGGTGGCGAAGCACGGCAATCGCGCGATTACCTCCAAGGCCGGCAGTGCGGACGTGTTGCAAGCCCTGGGTATTCCGACCGAGCTTTCGCCCGCAGAAGCGGCGGCGGCGATTCGCGACAAGGGATTCGCGTTTCTTTTCGCTCCCGGATACCACCCCGCCTTCAAGAACATTGTTCCGGCGCGCAAGCTGTGCGCGGAGAAAGGGCAGCGCACGATTTTCAATTTTCTCGGTCCGTTGCTGAATCCCGCGCGGCCGACCGCGCAGATTATCGGCGTACCGAATCCGGCGTTGTGCGAGCCATTGGCCAAAGTATTGCAGTCGCTCGGCATTCGCCGGGGCATGGTCGTCTGCGGTGGTATCGATGGCACGGAAAAGTACATGGATGAACTATCCACGCTCGGCGAATCAACCGTGGCGGAGTTTTATCAGGAGAAAGGATTTTCCGCTTCGACGTTGTCACCGAAGGATTTTCCGATTCAGCCCGCGACGCTTGAAGACCTTGCCGGCGGCGATGCGGAAACCAATGCGGCGATCACGCGGGCGATTCTGGCCGGAGAAGAAAAGGGACCCAAGCGCGACGCCGTGTTGCTGAACGCGGGCGCGGCCTTGTTCGTGGCGGGCAGGGCCGGTTCGATTGCCGAAGGATGGGAACTGGCGGAACAAACGATTGCCGAAGGCAAGGCTACCGCGAAGTTGAAGGAACTGGCAAGCTAGCGGACGGCGAGATCCGCGTTCTCTCGCAGGGTGTCGCGGTTGTGAAAATGTGGCCGGATATTCCGTAATTTGATCTCATCCATGATCGACAAGACCAAAGCCTCGACCTGTTTCTGGAGCAACCTCGCCATGCCGGGTGTGGGCTCGTTGCATGTCGGTCGCAAGATTGGTTGGGTGCAGGTTTCAATGGCCGGGTTGGGATTCATCCTGACCAACTACTTCGGTGTCTGGTTGGCTTTTCACCTGATCAAGACAAAGGGCTCCACGATTCTTGTGCTCATGGACACGCACCGACTTCCGCAGGAGTTTTACCAACCGCTGATTGTTGGAGTCATCGGTGTCTGTCTGTTTGGCTCGGCGTTCGTGTGGGCGTTGATTACGAGTCTGACGGTGCGTTCGGAGGTGAATCATCACATGCCGTGATGAAAGAGCCACCTGCCATTCCGTTGCCGGATGAGTCGGCTCAACGTTGGTGGCGTCCGTGGGAATATCTCGGTTGGCTCATTCTTTTCGGTGTCGGTTACAAAGTCGTCGCGGCTCTGGGGCTGCCAATTCCAACCTGTCCAATGAGAGAGTTTGTGGGGATTCCATGCCCGTTCTGCGGCGGAACGCGCAGTGTTTCAGCCGCGTTATCGTTGGAATTTGGTGAGGCGTTATTGTTCAACCCACTGGTTTTTCTTGGAGTGATGGTGTTTGGCGTTTTGCTGATTGCCAGCTGCTTTCGGCCGGCTCGTGTGCGACGTGGTGTGAATCAATTCGTATCGTTGTTTGATAAACGCGGATGGCGAACAGTGGCCGTTGTGGTACTGATGGCGAACTGGGTTTATCTGCTGGTCAACGGGCGTTTTGACACGCTTTGAAGAATGTGTGCGGCTGCGGCTCTGGAGAGTCGCAATCAGGCCAGCCGTGCGGATGCCGACCGTATGTATCTGGCGGAGCGCGACTCTCCCGAGTCGCTGCAACTTGATATTGCCATTGTTGGCAGCGAACGTCCCCCAATGACGGCGAATCCCAATTTCCCCAACCTGCGCCAATTAAAATTGCCGTATTGGCGAAGTCGCGGGAGGATGCGGGTGCCATGCCCACGCTGACATCTGATCAAATCGCTGAATCGCTCAAAGACACGCCGGACTGGAAACAGGATGGCACCAACATCGTTCGCACGTTTGAATTCAAGGACTTCGTGGAAGCCATGAAGTTTGTGACCAGGATTGCCGAGGCAGCCGAAACGGCTTGGCATCACCCGGATATCGATATCCGCTGGAACAAGGTGCGGTTGGCGCTGAGCACCCATAGCGAAGGCGGCTTGACGGAAAAGGATTTTAACCTCGCGCAGCAATTCGACAGCTTGAGCTAAAATGCGTTCTTCGACTTCACCGGGTGGACCGATGCCGAAGGCCATGGTGTTCATCTTTTCCTATATTTTTCCGTACGCCTTCGTGATCGCGGGCGGGGTGCTGTTGGTGGTCGGCGCGCGGCAAATGCAGAATGGCATGGAGAGTCGCGAATGGCCGGGTGTTCCGGGAAAGGTTCTCGAATCAAAAGTGACGCGGCACACCTCACGGGACTCCGATGGTCATAGCTCGACTTCTTACAAGGTGGAGATTGAATTCGCCTATGAGGTGGATGGCCAGGCGCTGGAGGGCGATCAACTTGCATTTGGGCAGATGAACCATAATCGGAAAAGCCAGGCGGAGGCCAAACGGCGCCAATATCCGAAAGGCAAAGAGGTGACCGTGTATTACAAACCAGGGGAACCGGAAACGTCCGTGCTGGAGACCGGGATAACGGCCGGTGTCTGGTTATTTCTGGGGCTGGGTCTGTTGTTTTTCAGCATTGGGACGGTGATGAGCATAGTTCTGCCGCGAACCATCCGGCGGGCGCAACAGCGATTCGGATTGGCGTTTGCAACAGCGCAATCAGTTCGAGATTCGCAACTGCCGAAGGAGCGTGGTGAATGAGATTGGCGGGTTGCCGAGGTGTGGTGGTTTGCTGCCGGTGTTAAAACAACTCCCGGCGCGGGCTCTCGCAGCGATGACGTTTTATCCTGGAAAAAGGGGTTGTGCCCACGAAACACACGAACTACACGAACAGGGAAGGACTTGGGGAAAAAACTTGGCACACCCGGTAAGCCGTAACGATGCAGTTGAGAATCGCCAACCAATGCGAAACGTCGCCAATGACCGGGAGTAATGGAGTGTTGGAGTGCTGCGGTTCAGCTTACAAAACAGTGTCCGTGTTCCATTGCTCCAATACTCCACCACTCCTGCTCCATCCACAGCAAATCGCTCTTCACCCCCAATTTGAACTGCATGATCCAGGGTAAGTGCGGTTTCCGCGCGGCTTTAAGCCGGGACCATGCAATTGAAACGGCAGGAGCGCGGAATTCATTCCGCAGACGCATCCACTTTCCACCAGCATCCACGCGCATCCCCATGTCATCGGGATCTTACACCCTATCGTGTTTCAGAATCACCCGTCGAAATCCACGAAAGCCGATTGGCAAATCCACGTTTCTGCGGAATGAATTCCGCGCTCCATCTGCATCGTTCCGGTTAAGGGTCATTCCCACCCTTTGTTTTCGTGTGCTTCGTGGGCCATCTCAACTGCCGGTATCAGGTTCATGTTCAGCCGATTCAACGTCCAGGCAAGTGCTCAGCCCGATTGATCATTCACTTTTTCGTGGCGATTTCCTGGCGACTTCGCGACAGGCGTCCGCGACGAGGGTGAGTTTGACGAGGAACGACTCGCGCTCGTTTTCCGGAAGAATGTCCAGCACTTGGGATTGCAGTTCGATGGCGATATCCCGTAACTGGCTGTGGAGTTTTCTCCCGGTGGCAGTGATGCGGATTCGATAGGCGCGCCGATCCTGTTCGTGCTTCAGTCGTTTCACCCAGCCCGCCTTTTCCATGCGCTCGAGCAGGGATGCGATGGTATTGGGGTCGCTGCTCATCAGCCGGGCAAGCTCGCCCTGGGTGATTCCACGGGTGTCAGACTCGGTCAGTGACCGCAGAGCCGTAAATTGATCGGGGGTGGCTCCCGTGTGCGCGATGCGACGACGAAAGGCTTGATTGAGGCTATACCAGGCGCGCCGGAGCAGGGGGGGCAGGCGGCGACGGTCCGGCGAATCAATGGGGACAGGATTGGATTGGGCTGGGCCGGACATTTGGTGGAAAGATTTGTGAGTGTTCGGGTTACGGTGTCAAATCCGTTTTTGAGCGTCCCGGTGGCGAGGGGGGATATCGGACACGGCGGAAGAGAAAAAGATTATTTTGAATGCCACATTGCGAGCCGTTGTCGAAACCTGGTAAAATTAATACGTATAGGTACTAAATTTTGTTGCCAATGAATCCGGGTTATTCGATAGTTCGAGCGCTTTGCACCCGGGACTTGATGTGCTAGGAATTCCGGGGCTCATTCAGATTTAACACGAATTATGAAAATCGATATTTCCCCCAAGGCGCTGGCAGCCGCGATGGTGCTGGCGACAAGCGTGTGTCTTCAGGCTGCCCCGGTAAAAGGGTGGCTGCACTACCGCGGTCCCCAGCAGGATGGAACTTCGAAAGAGACCCAATTGCCGGGAAAACTCGAACTTAACGGTGATTCCCATTTGTGGACGGCTGATTTGGCCGGCCGCTCGTCTCCCACCATCGCAAACGGAAAACTGTACACCATGGGTTACGTGGGTGAAGGACCGGATCTGCGGGAGGTGGTCGCGTGCTTCGATGCCAATACCGGTAGTAAACTTTGGGACTACCGCTGGAATGACTTCCTGAGCGATATCATTTACACCCGCTACGCCACCTCCAGCCCGACGATTGATCCGGCGACGGGTAATGTCTATGTGCAGGGTTCGCAAGGCGTCATTGCTGGATTCACGGCGGACGGGAAGAAGCTTTGGGAACACTCGATGATGGATCGGTTTGGCAGAATGACATTTCCCAATGGTCGAACCGCTTCACTGGTGATCGACGGTAACAATGTCATTGCGCATCACATCACGGCGTTTTGGGGGGCGGATGGTCCAGCCCGGGATCGGTTTCTTGCGTTCAACAAGTTGACCGGCGATCTCATCTGGCTGACGACACCGGGTGGCCAGCCGAAGGATAGTTCGTTTTGTCCTCCGGTCTTGAGTACATGGAACGGACAGCATGTGGTGTATTGCGGCACGGGTGATGGTTCTGTGGTTTGTTTCAACGCCACCACTGGAAATCCCCTCTGGTTCACAAAAATCAGCCAGGGTGGATTGAACTCAGGTGTGTTGATTTACAAGGATACGATTGTTGCAATTCACGGGCGCGAGAATCTCGATAATTCCGAGGTGGGTCGGATGGTTGGCCTGCGGATTCCGAAATCCGTGCCGGCTGGCAAGGGACCGCACATCTTCGACGTGAAGGAATTGGAAATCTGGCGAAACACGCTCGACTCCTTTACCAGCACGCCGGTGTTGGTGGGAGACGTTATTTATCAGGTCAGTGAAACCGGGGATTTGTGCGCCGTCAATGCGGCCACGGGTGAAATCAATTGGAAGACGAAGCTGGGTATCGAACAGCGCACTTCGAGCTTGGTTCACGCCGACGGCAAGCTTTACATCCCAATGCTTGAAGATCCCGAGGCAAAGGAGAAGGGCGTCGAAGCCGGCACCACCGCTGCGTTTTACGTCGTGAAACCCGGGCCGAAAAGTGGCGAAATCCTCAGCAAGATTTCGCTCCCGGGTCGATGCTTTGGCAGCCCGACGGTTTACAACGGCAAGATTTACGTGCAGACAACGAAGAAGCTCTTTTGCTTCGGCAAGAAGGGCGACAATCCGGGGTTGAAAATTGAAGACTGGCCCGTGCGCGCAGCGGTCAAACCGGGCGCGCCGGCGGCATTGCACATCGTTCCGCCGGAAATCCAGTTGCAGCCCGGTCAGAAACAGGCGTTTAAGATTCGAGTCGTGGACGCCAACGGAAATGTGATTCGCGAATTGGCGGATAGCAAAGGAGTCAAATGGGAATCCTTCATCCCTCCGACGGCCAAGGTGAGAGTGCGGATGAGCGCGGCCTTCAATGAACAGGGCGAATTGGTGGCCAGGAATGAAAACAAGCCATCAGCCGGCGCTTTCAAAGCAACTTACGAGGGCTTGACCGGAGTCATTCGCGGCCGAATTCTGCCGGCGTTGCCGTTCACAGAGGACTTCAGTTCGTTCGATGTCTCTGTCACCCATCCTGCCGAACATCCCGAGCCCGGTGTAAAGTTTTCCTACCCGCCGCTGCCGTGGATTGGTGCCCGGTTCAAGTTTGAAATTCGCGAGGTTGCGGGCAACAAGGTTTTGACCAAGACGATTGACAACAAATTGTTTCAGCGCGGCATCGTGTTCTTCGGTGACCAGAACA
>CALBIE010000337.1 GCA_937893495.1 uncultured Verrucomicrobiales bacterium
CACATCGCCGCCTTCGTGCAATTGCTCAGCGATGCGATCAAGTCGGTTTAGGGGCGTTCAGTTTTATCGGGGCAATGAATCCGCGCAAAGTTGGCGAAATCAGGACGGATCAAGTCCGGGGAACCCGTTTGGCAAAAAAGAAGTAACCGAACCCTCGGTTGACAACGTCTAAGTGGAGTCGCCTTCAGGGCGGTAGGTTGGTGATCGTGAATATCAAGATTTATCCAATTGGGTTTCGCACCGCTGTCTTGGCGGGCGTCATCGGCGTTTTCGGACTTGCGCCTACTGCTGGCGGTGCCGCGCTGTCGAAGGCCACGCACAGCTTTCTTCAAAGTCATTGCTACGATTGTCATGACAAGGAAGTCAGCAAAGGCGACCTGAACCTGGCCGATTTGAAATTTTCGCCGGACGATGCCGGGAATTTCAAAACCTGGAAACGAGTTCTCGAACGGGTGCGGGATGGCGAAATGCCACCGGCAAAGAAAGCACGTCCCGACAAGACGGACACGGACCGGTTTCTGGCGGGACTGAATGGACCCTTGATGGATGCCGACCAGGCGGATATCGCGGCGCATGGTCGGGTACGCACCCGGCGACTGACGCGGACCGAGTATGAGTACACAATCCACGATCTTCTGGGTATCGACCTTCCGCTCAAGGAACTGCTGCCCGAGGATCCGTCATCGCATGGATTCGAAACGGTGGCCGAAGGGCAGCATCTTTCGCATCATCAACTGGCACGTTATCTGGACGTCGCCGACCTTGCGTTGAGCGCAGCCTTCAATCGGGCTATCAACGGAGACACCACCTTCCGGAGAAACTATAGCCCTGAGCAACTGGCATTCCGGAGAGGGGGAAATTATCGCGGGCCTGACCTCAGAAACGGAAAAAGCATTTCCTGGCCCATCACGCTTCAGTTCTTTGGTCGAATGCCGGTGACGCGGATTCCTGCCGCCGGTTGGTATCGGATTACGCTTCGAGACGTTCAAGCCGTCAATCCCGGAAGGAACGGATCTGTTTGGGGCACCTTGCGTTCCGGTGCCTGCGCCTCGTCAGCTCCGATGCTCTATCTGGTCGGCCTCGTCGAGGCGAGTTCTGAACCGCGCGACTTGGTCTATGAGGCGTGGATACAAAAGGATCACGTTTTGGAACTGAAACCGAATGACGCGGAATTGCGCCGCGCGCCTTCAGGCGCGAAAGGTGGCAATGTTTCGTTCCGGGATCGAGACCTTGAGCGAGACGGTTACTCCGGCATTGCCAATCGGGGAATCGTAATCGAACGAATTTATCCGTTTGCAAATCGCGAAACGGTCCAGCGGCATTTGTTCGGCGAAAAGGAATTGAGCGCCTGGAAATCGGATCAATTGGCCGGGCTGGATCAATTGGTGAAAAGATTTGCCAGTCGCGCTTTCCGTCGGTCGGTAAGCGACGAACAGCTTGCCCCTTATCGTGAAATCGGACGCAAATCGCTCGCGGACGGAGATTCCCTGATGGAGGCGTTGCGGTCCAGTTACCGGGCCATTCTCTGTTCGCCCCGGTTTCTCACGTTCGTCGAAGCTCCGGGCAAACTGGATGACCATGCGTTGGCCAACCGTCTCAGTTATGCCTTCTGGGTGAGCATGCCGGACGCGCAACTCACCCGATTGGCGTCGGAAGGAAATTTACATCAACCCGAGACGCTTGCGAAACAGGTTGATCGGATGCTCGCCGATGCCAAATCGGAACGTTTCATCAACAGTTTTACCGACCAATGGCTCAAGCTGAAGGAAATCGATTTTACGTCGCCGGACCGAAGACAGTTTCCGAAATTTGACCCCATTGTGCAGGAATCCATGCGGCAGGAAACCCGCGCCTACGTAGCCGAGTTGATTCGGCGCAATCTCGGCGTGGAATATTTCGTGGATTCGGATTTCACTTTCCTGAACGGGCGACTGGCGCGGCACTACCGGATGAACGCATTGACGAAACCCGGTGCCGGCTTGCAGAAGGTTTCCCTTTCATCTGAAAAGAATAATGTTCGCGGTGGCCTGTTGACGCAGGGCGCAATTCTCAAAGTTACCGCCGATGGCTCAACGACCTCGCCGGTGATTCGGGGTGTGTTCGTCAACGAACGGATTCTCGGCGTGCGGATTCCGCCGCCGCCACCCGACGTGCCGGCCATTGAGCCGGATATTCGCGGCGCGACTTCAATTCGGGATCAACTCGACAAACATCGTTCCAATCCGTCGTGTTACTCCTGTCATATCACCATCGACCCCCCGGGGTTGGCGTTGGAAAGTTTTGACCCGATTGGCGAATGGCGGACCGGTTATGGGCGAAATGGCAAGGGGGCGCGCGTGAACCCGGCCGGAGTGACACCCGAGGGGCAGAAGTTCGCGGACTTCGTCGCCTGGAAGAACATCTATCGCAGACGTGGCGACCAGCTTGCGCGTGGTTTCATTGAACAGTTCCTGACCTATGCGACCGGGGCTGCGATGCGATTCAGCGATTCGCGACCCGTCGATGAAATCGTCAAGCAGACTGAAGCATCGGGCTACGGTCTGCGCACAATCCTTCGCACTGCCGTGGCAAGCCCGATCTTTCTGAATAAGTGAAGACGAATCAGACAATGCGACAATCGGGACATCAGAGTGTGCGGAAATCCAAGGTTGTTCGTCATACCGACCTTGAGGTTTATACGAGAGCGTATTCGGCAGCGATGGATATCTTTCACCTGAGCAAGTCATTTCCAGTCGCGGAGAGGTATTCTATGACCGATCAAATTCGCCGGGCTAGCCGTTCTGTGGCGGCCAACATTGCAGAAGGCTGGCGAAAGCGACGTTATTGCGCCGCTTTCATAAGTAAACTGAATGACAGCGAAGGTGAAGCTGCAGAAACTCAAACGTGGCTGCAATTCGCCGTCGATTCCGATTATCTGAAGCCGGAAGAAACGCGTTCTCTTTATGTCCAATACGACGAATTGATCGGGATGCTTATCAACATGCAGAACCATCCTGAGCAATGGTGTCTCACGAAAATCAAATAACACGGTTGACCAGAGTTTCCCCATCTCATTGTCCGATTGTCCATTTTACTTCCCATGAAATTCCCCACTCTCACTCTCCAGCGCCGTCTGTCCCGCCGCACTTTGCTCCGCTGTGCCGGTGTCTCTCTCAGCCTTCCGCTGCTCGATGCGATGACGCCCGCCTTTGCCGCTCCGAAGGTGAATCGCACGGCGAAACGTTTTGTCGGGGTCAGTCTCTCATTGGGGCTACACAATCCCAACCTCGTGCCGGATTCCGCGGGTCGGGATTACCAGCCGTCCCCTTATCTCCAGTCATTGGGCGACATTCGGAATGAGTTCACGGTGATTTCCGGCTCATCGCATCCGGGTGTCACGGGCGGCCACACCGCCGAAGGCAGCATCTTTTCCGCCTGCCCGAATCAGCGTGGCGCCACGACGCGGAACACCATCTCGCTGGATCAGCTCATGGCCAGGCAGTTGGGACACGAAACCCGTTTCCCATCGCTGGTGCTTAATACATCCGGTCAGACGAGCCCATCCTATACGGAGAATGGTTCAATGATTCCGGCGCAGAACCGGGCGATTCGTCTGTTCACGCAATTATTCGTCGTTGACACGCCGGCCGAGCAGGATCGTCAGGCGGAATTGATCCGGCGCGGTCGCAGCGTGATGGACGTCGTCGGTGCGGAAGCCAAGGCACTCCAGCGAGAACTCGGTGCGGGCGACCGCGACAAACTGGATGCCTGGTTTACCAGTGTGCGGGATTTGGAGCATCGACTCGTGGCCAATGAAGAATGGATTCGTCGTCCCAAACCGAAGGTTTCGTTGTCCGCGCCGACCAGTATTCCGCGCGACAATGAAGTTGTTGTGGAACGCATCTTTCTCGACATCATCCACATGGCGCTCGCCACGGATTCAACGCGGTTCGTCACCCTTCATGTCACCGGGAATTCCGTCTCCGGAATCGAAGGAGTGGATGACAGCTACCACAATTTGAGTCATCACGGACTGAATGACGAAAAACTGCGCCAGTTGTCGCTCGTTGAACAGGGAGTCATCAACGAATGGGCTGGTTTCCTGCGCAAACTCAAGACCGATCAATTGCTGGATGAGACGATGATCATGCTGACGTCCAACCTCGGTAACGCCTCCGCTCACGACAATAAGAATATGCCCGTTCTTTTTGCCGGCGGCGGATTCAAGCATGGGCAGCATCTCGCGTTCGACAAAAGGAACAACTACCCACCACCAAACCTCTACCTCAGCGCGCTGCGACGGTTGGGGATCGAAACGGATCAATTCGCGACCAGTTCCGGCGAAATGCGTGGGTTGGAAGCGATGAGTTGAGCGCCGGATTGCATTAACTTTATCTCTTCTTTGTTTCCCTCTTTTCACCGATTTTAGGTTTCGTCCCGCTGCAGCGACTCTGGAGAGTCGCGCGCCGGAGCGCGGGTCTCCAGACCCGCAGCACTGTCCGGCGCACAGCCCGTTTCGCGGCGACAATGGCGGGTCCATCAGAAAGGAAAACAGTTGAGCCAGATCGATCAAATGGTTGGGATAGCCAAGTGCTCCGCGTTTTGGCAAGGGTGTCGGGGCGCATTCGGGTGGAGCCCCGGAGCGCGGCGTTTACGCCGCAGAAACGTCCGCCTGCAACCATGGTCACCGATATACGGAAGGTTTCTGCATCGCAACGCCTCCGCAGACTCAAGTCTGCAGACCGCTCCCACTGCGGGGCTCCGCCTGAATGAGCCCCGGGTGTCGCGCCGACTTCGCCGACTCAGCCTCGGTTCCTTCTCAACCGCATCGGCTCGGATTGCGAAATTGATCAAGGAAATCCGTGGGGCGCTGGTGGGGCGATTTCGATCTGGCGCGAAGATGCCACACTGTTTCCCCACTTGGAGCCCTGCTGGGCGCCTCGGGTGGTGCCGAACAGCCGATTTCAGACGTTGGCAATTTTGATGTGCAAATGGTCGGGACCACAACATGTTGGGGTTTTCGACTTTACTCGCCCCAAGGCATTGGTTTTACTTGAAGCCGAATGTATCTGAAGAACCTGGCAGTTTTGGGGTTTAAATCCTTTGCCGACAAGACGTCGCTCAATTTCGAGCGAGGGATAACGGCAATCGTGGGCCCGAACGGGTGTGGGAAGTCGAACGTGGCTGACGCGATTCGCTGGGTGCTCGGCGAGCAGTCTGCCAAGGCTCTGCGTGGAACGGGGATGCAGGACGTGATTTTCAATGGCACCGACAAGCGCAGGGCGTTGGGACTGGCGGAGGTGTCCATTACGATTGGCGACGTTGACCATGACAATCTTCGAGCGGCCGGAGTCGATATCACGTTTAACGAAATCACGGTGACGCGACGGGTCTTTCGCGATGGCGGCAGTGAGTACTTCATCAACAAGACTCCGGCCCGATTGAAGGACATCCAGCAGTTGTTCATGGGAACCGGGGTCGGGCGCACGAGCTATTCCATCATGGCTCAGGGGAACATCACCCGAATCATCCAGAGTAAACCGGATGAACGCCGGGTAGTGTTTGAAGAGGCGGCGGGAATCACCCGATTCAAGGAGCAGAAAAAGGAAGCACTGCGAAAGCTGGACAACACCGACCAGAATCTTTTACGGGTCCAGGATTTGATTCGTGAGGTGAAGCGGCAGATTGGATCATTGCAACGGCAGGCCGGCAAGGCTCGTCGTTACAAGGAAATCATGCTCCAGCTTCAGCACCTGGAAACCCAGCTTGCCCGTCATCACTACGACGTGTTGATGCACGAAATCGAGGAACGCAAAGGGGAAGCTGAATCGCTACGTGCCCGGACGGAAGAGGCATCAACGGCGGTGCTGCGCGGTGAAGATGAAATTCGCGAACTGCGTGAAACGCTGACCAAACTGGACAATCAGATCGGCAAGGCACAGCAGCAGGGATTGGAACTCAAGTCCGAAGCGGATCGGCACGAGAGCAAAATCGAATTCTGCGAGCATCGTCTCAAGGAATTGGAGGATCAGAATTCTAAAGCGCTGATCGAGATTAATCAATCGGAGGAACGACTTGCTGTTTCGCGCGAAGAACTTGCGGTAGTTCGTGAAAAACTGGGTTATTCGGAAACGGCCCTGGAAGAGAAGCGGCAGAGCGCGGCAGAAAAGAAATCAGCGATGGAAGTCATTGAACAGGATCTGTTCGAACGACAGGAATCGCTTCGGCAGGCGCAGTCCGCGGCCTTTTCAGTGAGTCAGCAGTTGACCCGTTTGCGCAACGAAATCAATGCCCTGGATTTGCAGAAACAGGGCAATGTAGTAAGGCTGGAAAAACTATCCGCGGAAAAAATTCAGCTGGAGGAAGAGCGAATCGGGTTGCACCGACGGCTGGAGGAATTCAACACGAACGTCGAGCAGCAACGGCAGAGCGCGGAAAGCCATCGGGGAACGATTGAAGAGCGGCAGCAACGGAGTTCTGATTTGCAGACGGAAATTTCGCAAATCGGAGTGGAATTGGACGACCTGTTGCGTGAACAGGCGGAGATGCGTTCACGTCTCAATGTGCTCGAACAACTGGAGCAATCTCACGAGGGATTCAGCGAAGGCGCGCAAGCCGCCTTGAAACAGTCCGACCATGTGCTGGGTTCGCTCGCGGACAAGATTCGCGTGCCGGAGGAAAAATATGTGGCCGCCGTCGAGGCCGCCTTGGGGCAGCAATTGCAGGTGGTTCTTACCGAACAACCGGATTCCGCCCGGATGATTCTTGCGGAACTGCAACGTGAAAACCTGGGGAAGGCCAGTATTGCCGCGTTGAAATTGAGCGGTTTCGATGGGGAAGCAATTCCCGACGATGCGCCCGGTGAAGGTGCTGTGTCGGTGGTCCAGGCGGATGAGCCGGTTGGCAATCTGGTTAATCGCCTCCTGGCACGGACGCGAATCGTCCCGGATCTGGATACCGCGACCCAGGCATGGGAGGCCAGTCCGGGCCAATTCGATTTTGTGACATTGGAGGGCGATCTGTTGAATCGCTACGGAGTATTTACCGGAGGGTCCAACGGCACCAGCGGTAAGGCGGCTTCATCAATCCTTTCGCGCAAAAATGAAGTGGCGGGGCTCAAGACCCACTTGACCGGATTGCGAGAACGCGCGGACGCGACCAGTCGGAAGAAGGGCGGCTTGCAAAGTGATTTGACGGCGCTGCAGGCCGGTTTGCAGGAGGCGCACCGGGAACTGCGGAATCAGGAAGTGGCAATCGCCACCAACGAAGGAGAATTCAACGCCTTGCAGAATTCCCGGCGCAATCTTGATCAGCGAATCGACACGGTTGTGTATGAGATTCAAAGTCTCGCGGAGCAGGAAAGGGAAGGGAACGAAAAGCGGGCATCAATGGCCGACGAGATTGGCAACGTTGAATCGCTGGAGAAAACCGGTCGGGAGCGCGTGGAGGAATTGAATGGCGGCATCGATGAGCTGCGCACTCAACGAGACGTCGCCCAGAACGCTTTGACGGAAGCCAAAGTGGATGTGGCAGCCGAAGAACAGTTAAACGATTCCTTAAAGCGACAGAACCAACCGCTGGAACAGCGCATCGGCGAATTGGAAAACTTGATTGCGCATCGCCGGAGTGAAATCAGCAGCTTTCTCGAACGAAAAGGTTTGGCCGAAAATGATATTGCCACTTCACAACGGGAGATCGAGCGGATTGCGCATGAACGGCAACAGGTGAATGTTCAAATCAACGATCTGGCCGGCCGCAAGGAGGAGCAGGAAAAAGGTGTCACGGAACGCGAGCATGCCTTGCGCGAACAGCGGAGCCAGTTGAATGAATTTCAGGAGAAACGCAGTTCACTGGATGTGGAGTTGGCTCAAAAGACGATGACCGTGGAAAACCTGCGCGAGAAGATTCAGCAAAAGTATCATCTGCGACTGGAGGACATTGACAGCGAGTGCATCACCATTACCTATGCCGACAGCGGTCCGGCTCGAGTGGAGACGTTGTCACCGGAGGAAATGGCAGGGCAGGGCGTGGCCACGGATTGGGAGGCAGTGGCTGAACAGGTCGAAGAGTTCCAGATCCGAATCGACCAGATGGGGCCAGTAAATCTCGTCGCTATCGAAGAATACGAAGAGACGGAACAGCGCTATAACTTTCTCACCGAGCAGAATGACGATCTGGTGAAAGCCAAGGATGAATTGATGGAGGTCATCAACCGCATCAATGTGCAGACGAAGCAGATGTTCACGGAGACGTTTGAGAAAATTCGCGAGAACTTCCGGCTGTTATTCACCGAGATTTTTGATGGCGGCAAAGCCGACCTGGTGTTGGTGGGGGACAATGATTTGCTGGAAAGTGGCGTTGATATCGTGGCTCGTCCGCCCGGTAAGAAATTACAAAGCATTTCACTCCTGTCTGGCGGAGAACAAACCATGACTGCTGTGGCGCTGCTGTTTTCCATCTACCAGGTCAAACCCAGTCCGTTTGCGGTGCTCGACGAATTGGATGCACCGCTTGATGAATCGAATATCAATCGGTTTCTCAAGGTAGTGCTGCGTTTTCTGGACCGATCGCAGTTTATCATCATCACCCACAATAAGCGGACGATCGGGATGGCCGACGTGCTTTATGGAGTGACCATGCAGGAACATGGTGTCAGCAAAGTAGTCAGCGTGAAATTTCACAAAGATCAGAAACCCGACGAAATGGTCGCTCATGGCAAACCACTAATTCCTCCACCATCCGCCGGAACCGTTGATGAAGAAGAGGATAAGCCACATACCAAGGCGGAAACGCTGGAATTGGCTGCTGCGGACTAAGGCTTCAGCGCCTTGAGTTATCTTCCTGATAACAAAAAAGTATTTTTACTTTTGTCCGATGCGCATTAACACCAATGGCGATGGCAGACAATCCGGCGGTAATCATTACGGGAGCATCCCGCGGCATCGGACGCGGGATCGCGCTGGAGCTGGCGCGTAGTGGTTTTGACCTGATCATCAACTATGCCGGACACGAACAGGCCGCCAGACAAACAGCGCAGGATTGTGTTAAGGCCGGAGCGGCAGACGGGCGCGTCGTTCGTGCGGAAATCGTTCAGGCGGACGTGGGGAAGGGGAGCGATCGGGAACGCCTCATTGATGCCGCCCGCCAAACCTTTGGCAGACTGAATCTGCTGATCAACAACGCGGGTATCACCTCCATCAATCGGCGCGATGTGTTGGAGGCGCGGGAGGATGAGTTCGACGCGCTGATGGCAATCAATCTAAAGGGGCCGTACTTTCTGAGTCAATTGGCGGCGAACTGGTTTTTGGAGCAAAAGAGCGACGCGCATTCCGACCCGCGATTTCATCCGCGCATTGTGAACATCTCGTCCATCAGTGGTTATGCCGTCTCCACGAACCGCGGCGATTACTGCATGGCCAAGGCCGCGCTCGGAATGATGACCAAAGTTTATGCGGCGCGCCTTGCGGAGCACGGCATCACCGTCCATGAAATCTGTCCGGGCGTGATCGATTCGGACATGACGGCGCCGGTCAAGGAGAAGTATGACCAGTTATTCGCTGACGGCTTTACGCCCATTCGTCGTTGGGGCCAACCGGAAGACGTGGGGCGGGCTGTCGTGGGCATTGCGCAAGGATACCTACCCTACAGCACGGGCGAAACCATCCACGTGGATGGCGGCTTTCACGTGCGACGGCTTTGATTGGTGAGCACACCCGCCTCGGGTGTGGCTGGCCGCGCCTCGCGGCCAGCGTTTCGCGCGCGGACGGTTACGAATGCTCGGATCATTTCAGGGCGATTGGGTTTTCCGCGAGAGTGCGGAAAACAGTAACCGAAGCCGGAGCTTCCCCCATTCCATTTTAGATTGCCGGTTCAGTTCGCATCTCTCATCCCATCCAGCCACTCCTGAGCTTTTGCTTACCAAGGCGTCCACGTTTTGCCATATTTACTGAATCTCATTGGACATCATGAAGACATACCTTCCCACGGTTTCATTGCCGATCATTGGTTCGACCCTGCTATGCCTGTTTCTCGGAACGCCTGCCTTGCCAGCGGCCGACAAGGCTTCCGATTTGCGCGTGCCGGGAACCAAACCTGAAAAAGCGGTATCGACCTTCGAGGCACTCGACGGGTTCCAACTGCAACTCGTGGCGCACGAACCGCAGATCGCGGAACCCATCGTTATCGCTTACGACGAAAACGGTTTGATGTATGCCGCCGAGTATCTGGCCTTTCCCAAGTATCCGATTCCCGGCAAACGCGCCAGTGGCCGAATCCGGTTGTTGCGCGACGCCGATGGCGATGGGCGCTACGAGGAAAGTCATGTGTTTGCCGATGGAATCACCTGGCCAAACGGAATCTGTTGTTGGAAGGGCGGGGTGTTCGTGGTTGCCGCGCCGGATCTCTGGTATCTCAAGGACACCAATGGCGATGGCGTGGCGGATGTTAGGCGCAAGGTGTTCACGGGGTTTGGTTTTCGGAATGAGGAAGGCGCCGCGAACAATCTGATCTGGGGATTGGACAACTGGATCTACGGCGCGGGATCCAACAGCGGCGGCGACATCCGGCATGCGGACCGGCCGACCGAAAAGGCGGTTTCCATCAGTGGCCGGGACTTTCGCTTCAATCCGATTACGGAGGAGTTTCAGGCGATCTCGGGATCGGAGCAGTTTGGGAACACGTTTGATGACTGGAACAACCGTTTCATCTGCCAGAATTCCAGCCCGGCGGTGCATGTGATTTTGCCGTCGCAATACCTCGCGCGGAATCCCTTCCTGCCGGTGTCCTCGGTGCGACGACGCATCTGGCAGGGCGAACAGGTGTTTCGCCTCAGCCGGCCCGAACCATGGCGACTGGAGCGCTCAAGAATACGGTTGTCCATGGACCGCAAATGGGCCGCCTCCTACGTGAGTCACGATGTCTTCTCGGCCTCGACCGGCGTGACAATTTATCGCGGTGCCGCCTATCCGGAAAAGTATCGTGGCAATCTCTTTGTCGGCGATGTGCAGGGGAATCTGGTTCACCGCCGGTTGCTCCGCCCGGACGGCGTCAGTTTTCAATCCGTGCGGGCGGATGAAGGCACGGAAATGGTGCGGTCTCGCGACAACTGGTTTCGACCCGCCAACCTGGCCAATGCCCCCGATGGCACTTTGCACATCGTGGACATGTATCGGGAAACCATTGAAACGCCGGACTCATTGCCACCGGAAATTCTCGCGCGCTTGGATTTTCTCAGTGGCACGGATCGCGGTCGGATTTACCGGCTGGCACCTCCCGGATTCAAGCTGCCTCCCCCACCGCAACTCGGCAAAGCCACGATCTCCCAACTGGTCGCCCACCTGGCAAATCGCAGTGGCTGGTGGCGCGACACTGCCCAGCGACTGTTGATTGAGCGTCAGGATAAGGCCTCGCTCACACCGCTGCAAAATCTGCTGGCGAAGAGTTCGTTCGAACTGGCCCGGTTGCACGCGTTACATACGCTCGCGGGACTGAACGGTCTGCGAGACAATGAAATTGCCAGAGCATTGGGTGACGATTCATCGGGCGTTCGGGAACACGCGCTGCGACTGGCGGAGCCGCGCCTGGACAAGAACGCGCCCATTCGGGAAAAGGCGATCGGCTTGGCCGATGACGCGAGCATTCGCGTTCGTTTTCAGGCTGCTTTCAGTCTGGGCGAAACAACCGACCCGCGCGCGGCGGTGGCGTTGGCCCGGATCGCCCGGAGGGATGCCGGTGATGTCTGGATGCGTACGGCGATTTTGAGTTCCGCGCTGAATTTGGCGGGAGGCATGATTGAGGAATTGCTGTCGGGAGACGCTGCTTTTGCCCGGAGCGGTAGCGGGCAGCAGTTCCTCCGGCAATTGTCGATGCTCGTGGGCAGTCGTAATCAAAAGGAGGAAGTTGGAAAAATTCTTCATGTTGCCGAACACAATCCTGCGGCGAAACCGGATGCCGTTCGACGCAGCCTGGTCCTTGGTCTGGCCGAGGGACTGCGGAACTCCCATGCTGGACTGAATCGGTATCTCGAGGATTCTCCGTCAGCGAAAGCACTCATGGCGGGTTTGATTCAGCGTGCGAAGGTTGCGATTGCAAAACCTGGCGCTTCCATCAAGCAGCGGGAACAGGCCATCGAGATGCTGGTACATGGCGAGTTCGTGGAGGTGAAGGATTCGCTGGCGACGTTGCTGAACGCCGGTCAGGCGCCGGGCGTTCAAATGGCCTCGGTGCATGCGCTGGCGGGTTTCAATTCACGGGAAGTTCCTGCCTTGCTGATTCGGGCTTTGCGCGATGTCTCCCCATCCGTGCGCGGTGAGGTGGTGGAATCGTTGCTGGGAAGGACGGCCTGGATTAATCCATTGCTCGATGCTGTCCGGGACCAGTGGGTGATTCCCAATGCTATCGAGCCGGCGCGCCGCGCACGATTGATGAAGCACAAGGAGGTCGCGATTCGCAAGCGTGCGATCAAACTGTTTGGCGGCAGTCAACCGCGTTCGCGTGAAAACGTGATTACCGCCTATCGGTCATCGCTCGATTTGAAGGGGGATGCGATGCGTGGACGGGCGGTGTTTGAGAAGAATTGTGTTACGTGTCACAAGTTGGCGGGGAAGGGGCATGAAGTCGGTCCTAATCTCGCCACGATTCAAAACCGAACGCCAGAGGGATTGCTCATTCAGATTTTGGATCCGAATCGTGAGATGCAGCCCAACTACGCGCAATACATTGCGGAACTTAAGGATGGACGCACCGTATCGGGTTTCATTGTGGGTGAATCACCAACGAGCATCACGTTAAAGCGTGCGGAAGCCGTGGTGGAAACGGTGCTGCGCCAAAATATCGAGGAACTCACCGGCACCAGTCTTTCCCTGATGCCCGAAGGACTGGAGCAGGCCATCAGCGTTCAGGAAATGAGCGATTTACTGACCTACCTGCTGAGTCAGGGAAAATGACGGCATGCCGTCGCAACGTGGTGGGGTGGCGCTGGCACGGGATGGGCGCATTCGGGCGGAGCGCCGCAGTGGGAGCGTGGACTTCAGTCCGCAGGGGCGTTGCAGTGCAGAAAACTGCCGTATCCCGGTAACGATAGTTGCAGGTGAACGATTCTGCGGCTCTACCCGAATGCGCCCGCACGGGATTAGAATGTGATTTCCCGGTGGCTTCGCTGCCGCTCACGAGGTAGCATGTTCCTGATCCATGAATGAGAACCTCAATCGCCGGGATTTTACGTGGCAGACATCAACAGGCGTCTGCGGCTTGCTGGCGGGTCCGCTGGTCGGGAACGGGCAGGGAGCCGACAAGGATCGTGATCCGTCTGAGAAGCGTCTGGTGTTGCTTGGGCTCAACGCACTGGCTCGTGCTCACGAGAAGAATTATTTCGCCAACGGTCACCGTGGGGCCAGTCTGGTTTCCGCCCATCTGATGTGTACGGAAAATGGTTTCAGTGGGCAGGCTACCGCGCGGATTGAGGAATTGTTCGACCTGAACTGGGCTTCGACGCCATTATGCAAACCGTTTCCGAAGGAGGATCCCGATCCGGCGCAAATCAAACGAATTGGTCTGGCATTGGCCGATGGCAGCGGGGTACTGCGTGAGGTGGGCCACAACGCCATCTTCGCCATGCTGGCAATCAAGGGATTTCGCCTTTTGCCGAGCGCGGCCACACCTCAGCGAATTGAAGGTGTTTGCAAACTGATTCGAGCGATCAAGCCCTGGCGGGATGTGGAACCGGACCCGGAAGTGAATCCGCCACCGTTTTCCGACACGGCGGCGACGTCGAAGTTCATCCTGCGCGAAGCCAGCGCGGCGGTTGATCGGTTCATCGGGTTCGGGCAGGGTTTTACCGGGCACATGCTGACTTTTGGGCAGGCGCTCGTTGAACTGGCGGCCATGGGTGATCTCGAATGGGCGGAAAGTTGCCGGACTGCCTTTCGCAAATACGTGACGGTCACCCGTCGAGGACCGGACGCGGATTCGAAGCGCTATCCCGAACACAAGCAGAGCCAGTTTAGGCCGAACAGTGCTGAGTACTGGAAAAGGCGCGGCGATCACGCGGTGGATATCGGGCACGTTTTCAAATACCCCTACAGTTACTATGACCTGCTGCGAGAGGTCGGAGATCCCGCCTTGACGCGCGAATGGGATACGAAGGCGTATCGCCTGTTTTAACCGAAGGCGCGATCGCGGGCGATTGGCAACCGGCGAAAACCTTTCAGCCACGGATAAACACGGAAGCACACGGATGGGGAGCACAGGCCGCGGGCCTGTCGCCCTGTCCGGCTCGGACCGGGCCATTCCTGCCCGCACACTGCCTCTCGGAAAACAGTTCAGCCACGGATGAACACGGACGAACACGGAATGGGAAATCCTGCAACGCGGACGAATGAGCGTCTACCAGATCGATGCACATCCCTGTAGGGCGAGTCCCCTGACCCGGCGCGATCACCTCAGCCGCGGATGGGCACGGATGAACTTTTCACGATTGGGGGAGCACAGGCCGCCGGCCTGTTTCAGTGACCGGCCCGGTCGCTGGCATCTGGCGTCGGCTGGACGAATGCGTCCGATTCGGCGCACTGATTGCCCCACCCATATCCGATTACACTCCGGGAACATCACTCGCCGAAATCTCCTGTTGCCGTTTAG
>CALBIE010000338.1 GCA_937893495.1 uncultured Verrucomicrobiales bacterium
CGAGTCATCCAGCGTTGATTCGAAAAACAGAACATTCATTACCGCTCGAGGATCACAAGACTGCACCCAAACTGCATCTGGGTGCCACTCATGGCATTTGCATGCTTAACGCGCCAACCGTCAGCCATCAACGAATCCAGCTCCCCCAGTGCATCGGCCGAAGCCTTACTATGGCTGCTGGTGCCTGCAAGAATATCGTAGCGGACGATGATGGCCTTCTCGTGTGTTGTGTTCATATGATCAAAGCTTTGAGCCCAACAAGATATTCTATAGAAACTGTTTTGTCCGGTAATCAGATCGTATTTTGAGCGCGCTTATGGGGTCTCGGAGTCATTCTTCTTCTAATGTTCCTGAAAATTTGAGTGATAGCCAGTTTCTGTTTTTGCCCACCCCGATTGAATCCCTTCGCGATTCCTTCCACCAATCCCTCACTCAGACAGCAGTTCGACGCCCGACAGTAACGGCCCCAGGCAGCTCGATGGTGATTGCTTCAATTCGATCCTGAATCCGATATTCCCCGAAACTCGCGTACTACACCGCTCATCTGAATCACCCGACCTCGTGAAGTCGTAGCCCATTACGAAGTTTCATGCGAATCCGCGTTCCGGATGGTGCGGGAGCCGCGAGGCACGAAGCCGGATCGGCATTCACTCCCAGCGATCCAATTAGGTATTATTCGTTCTCCGGCAACGCATCGAAATCTTTTCGCTTGTTCTCCATCCACTGGTTCATGGCGTCAGGAGATTGCATGAGTTCCTTCATCTTGCTCATTTCCTGGAGGTGCGCTTCGTCACTTTTCTGAAACATCTCCATTCCGTGGCTTTTGCTCATCTCGGCGATTTCTTCAAAGGAGTTTGCGCGAAACTCCATGTCACACGCTCCGCCCAACTGCCTGCAAGTCATCGTCTTCATATAGGTTCTCTAAATTGGTGTTTTGTTACTTGTTCTGCCCAATGGTTGAACTTACTGAAAACTTGAGCCCGGAGCACGCGGTTTCCCTCAAACGTGGCGGCTTCCGGCCCCTTGAAGTGACTTGGTCAGGAGTCACCTTTGCCGCTCTCATTCTTCGATTGACTGGTCATGGCTGCGCCGACCGTCGCGCCCAGTGCAACGCCGAGTGCAGCACCGATCGCCACGTCGCCAAATGCTGCACCGAACGCAGTGCCAAGAGCGATCCCGATTCCAGTCCACTTTCCAACAACGGCCTTGGCCGATTGATTGTCACTCATATTTCAAATTTCCCGTTTCGTGTAAGCCCAACGTCTGCCATCACCAGATTGCTGCGAACGACGTTGATTTCGGTTCCTGCACCGGCGGCAACTCCTGTTCATGCAATCGTTATCCGGCGCTTTGACCTGTAGGGACACCAGGATTGCGAAAAGCAGCGAACGCCAAGTAACCGCCCGCACACAAGTACGACACAACTGACCAGAGCCAGGCTGAATGAAGATGATCATGAAAAACGTTCTGCACGACGTCGACCGTTCCTATCCGCAGCAATGCGTAGCCATTGATCACCCCAATCACACAAGTCATGAAACTCGCGGCAAGAAGGCCGGAACGGGTCGGTTTCTTAATCCAGAAGCCAATGAAGATCAGGGAGTTCACACTGATAAACAGTCCGACCCAACCAAATCGGGGCAAAATGAAATCGCGGACGCTGGGAGCAACGAGTCCAACAATTGACATCAGCCACCCGCCGATGATTACCGTGGCAATCAGCAGCACGCCACAGTCCAGACGTTTTAGCGAAGCAGGCGAGAAGGCGGAGTGGGTTTGAGGCAAATCAGATGAGTTCATGGTTTCGGGTAACTCAACTGTGCCGGATAACAAGGAATTAGATAGAATTACTTTTTTGCCCTGAATTCAGATCAAAAAATTCGAGGCAAACGGGCCATTGATGCCGGTTTCCGTTTTGGCTCACTTTCACGGAAACTCAACGCGATTCGTTCGTCTTTCATTTGCCCGAAGGCTTGTCAGCGCCGGGCGCCTTGGATACCTGCCGGCGATATCCAACAAGGTACCGTTCCATGTTCTTGGGTGCCTTGAAATCCTTGGGGAACTCCTTGCCGGACAGGTCGTAACAGACCCGCATTGCATCCGCGTTCTTGATTTCGTAAATCGCCAGGATCGTCTTGCCCTTGTTGGGACCCGATTCACTCTTGATGGTCATGCGCTTCGGGGTCGTTGTCGCGTCGAGAGTGTAGGTGCCCGTGTCCGAATGATCTTCGCCTTTGACGGTCACCTCGTATCTTCCCTTTTTGATGGTGAGTGTAATCGACTCAAGTGCTGGAGGCGGAAAAAAGGTGCCGCCAAGGATCGCACCCTTCGGTTTCCAGACCCCGTCAAACTTGAAGTCAGCGTGTCCTTTGGAGTCCCGACCGGACTTGGAGTCCTTGCGATTGTCCGCGGCGAGGGCCGCGAAAGACAGGAGGCATAGAATCAAGACGAATGGACGGCAACACTTCATGACGTTTTCTTTGTGATGATGGGTTTAGGTTTGGGACGTGAACGGGTGATTGATCTAAGCAGTTTTATCCTGATTCACATCGTCAAAGTCGAGGGAAACCGGATCGGAAATCCGCCTCAACAACCACCCAGTTCCATCACTTCGGCACGTCGAGAAAATCCTTCACGTTCAGCAGGTAGCCCACGTCGCCTCGGCTGCTGCAGTATGTCACGATCATGAACGCGCAATGCGCTGGTTCGAAAAACGCAGTTGCGATCAACGGCATCCAAAGCTCCGTCGAGCCGGAGCACTCCATGACGCTGGCGCGCGATCCAACCTGATGGTTTTGTCCGGACCGATACGGCCGGAGCGCGGAATTCATTCCGCAGGAACGTGGATCTTCCAAACGGCTCGACGGGATTCAAATTGGCGGCTCTGACAAGATAGGGCTTCGCTATTCGAGCTTCGGCGGATAAGTCGGGGACCCTTCCCATGAACCGTAGCCCCGTTGCGCAGGTTTCCAAACCGGCAAGCCGCCGGCATGCCAAAGACGCGTGGAAACTCGAATTCGAACGCGATGCGGATTTGGAAATCCGCAATTGGCTCCGTCGCTCCGCTTCTCCGGCCCTTCGGCCCTTGCCTGCGGCAATCCCTTTCGCTGCGCTCAAGTCAGCAGGCTCGGAGGCCTGCGCCACACGGTTCAGGGAACGTGCGTGACCTGTGACTGCAAATGGCCGCTTCTGCGGAATGAATTCCGCGCTCCATCCGTTTCAACTGCGTGAGTAAGATTCAGAGGGAATTTCCAACCCAAACTGACCGCTTGCCGGAGGCGACAAAACGGCCCTATTCTCTCGTTCAAATGAGGATTCAACCGCCAACGTTTCGCGATAGACCAGAATGAATTTCGTCCAAGAAAGTGAACTACGACCATGAATATTGTCATTCAACTAATTGCGATGCTACTGCTATCAGGAACAATTGCTCAGTCTGCTGAGCCAGTTGCGAAGCAGTTCTTACGTTACATCTACGGCGCGGAAGGCATCTCCCTCACTAACATTTGTCATCCGTCGAATGATGCGTGGCGCCAAGAACACAAACGCGCTCATTGCACTCGACGGTTTGAAGATTGTATCGAAGCCCTCAGGCGTTATCTCCGGAATTGTGGGCACTGACATCTATTTTATTGAGACGCGGGACGGTAAAGTTGACCCCTCGTTCAACCTGAATAGTATTTACGTGATGCACCGCCAAATTGTTCTTCATTTTCTTTTCTCTGCTTTGTTGCAGGATCGCGAGATGCTTGGACGCTTGGTTACTGACGTCACCAAGGTAAGTATTGATGGCCCGAACGCTCCGCAAGGAGACATGGACCAGTATGGAGCGATTCTCGAGATGATGCCC
>CALBIE010000339.1 GCA_937893495.1 uncultured Verrucomicrobiales bacterium
GGATTGCCGAGTGATTTTTATCTCCGTCTGACCGGCGCGGGTGGGAAGATGTTGCGCGGCGAAATTCCTGCGACGGACACGATGCCGTCGGTGAATGGCGTCAATCGCAGATAGGGTCGGAAAAGCTGATCGGGTGCAATCGCACGCTCCACCGACCCGAGCGCGTTTACGCCGCAGAAATGTTCACCTGCAACCATCGTCATCGATAGGCGGAAGCTTTCTGCACTGCAACGCCTCTGCGGACTGAAGTCCGCGCTCCCACCGCAGGGCTCCACCCCAACGCGGCGAGGTCGGCGTGGATTTGAAAATCGGTGCTGGATTTCAAGCGGAAACAGGCGAATGCTAAGGGCCGTTTAACCCAATCCGGATTTCCGGGACGACCAAAGCAAATAATCGTGCGCGCATTCCAAACGCTGAAATTATTTATTGCGGTTGGATTGTCGATATCCGCCAGCGCCGCTCCGGTTCGAGTTGAATTGAAGGAGGTTGATTCCGGCTGGCAACTGCTTCGCGAAGGTCGGCCGTTTTATGTCAAGGGCGTCGGTGGCAACGGCTCGTTGAAGTTGCTCAAGGAATCCGGCGGTAACTCCGTGCGGACGTGGAAAATTGACAATCGCACCGAAGCGTTGTTGGACGAGGCACAGGGGCTTGGGTTGACGGTGACCTTGGGCGTCTGGCTGGGCCATGAACGGCATGGTTTCAGTTACACGAGTTATCCGCAGGTGACGCAGCAGATGGAGGCGGTGCGGCGCGCGGTATTGAAATACAAGGATCATCCCGCCGTCCTCTGTTGGGCATTGGGGAACGAGATGGAGGGGTATGCCGCTGGTGACAACCCGGCCATCTGGTCGCATATCGAATCGCTGGGCGCGATGGTCAAAAAACTTGATCCGCATCATCCGACGATGACGGTCATCGCGGAGATTGGCGGCAACCGCGTCGATGCGATTCACAATCTTTGCCCGAACATCGATATCATTGGCATCAACGCGTACGGCGGAGCGACCTCATTACCGAAGCGCTACCGCGAGCAGGGTGGCACCAAGCCCTACATCGTGGCGGAATATGGACCTCACGGCCCGTGGGAGATTCGACCTAATCCGAATGGGTTTAAAGACGAGTCAACGAGTACGGCAAAGGCAGCCGGATATTGGAACGCCTATCAGTCTCTGGCGGCCGACGGTAAAAGATGTCTCGGCAGCTACGCTTTTCTCTGGGGAAGTAAAATGGAGTTCACGGCGACGTGGTTTGGGATGCTGCTGCCCGACGGCAATCGGCTGGAAGCAGCGGATACGATGCGCCGTTTGTGGTCGGGTCAAGCGGTTCCGAATCGATGCCCGACGATCAAGTCCCTGGCGATCGTGGACCAACGCGAGTTCAAGCCGCGTGAATCGATTGAAGCAAAACTGATGGCCAGTGACCGGGAATCGGATTCGCTTTCGGTACGATGGGTGTTGATGGCGGAGGCGGATGAACAGATGGGTGGCGACTTTCAGGCAACGCCTCCAGGTTTTTCCGGATCGATTGTCTTCAGCGGAGCGGACTCAGCGAAGATAGTGGCACCGGAATCGGGTGGTGTTTACCGGCTTTACGCATACGTATTCGACGGTCACGGCGGTGCCGCGACGGCCAACGTTCCCTTTTTCGTCAAGGGTCCGACTGAGACTCGGCCAGCGAAAAAGGTGCAGTTGCCTTTCTCGATTTACAGTGATTCCCTTGAAGCGCCGACCTTTGTGGCGAGCGGTTGGATGGGTTCGGCGGAGGCTATCATGATGGACGAGCATTGCGAGGAACGCCCCAAGGTCGGATCGAAATGCCTGCGAGTGGAGTATCGCAAGGGCACTGACTGGGGGGGCGCGGTCTGGCAACATCCACCGAACGACTGGGGCGACCTGGCGGGCGGGTTTGATCTGACCGGTGCGAAGAAGTTGAAATTCTGGGCTCGCGGCGCGCAGGGCGGTGAAAAGGTAAAGTTCGGCTTTGGGATCATCGGGAGTGACAAGCCGTATCCCGATTCTTCGCGGGATGAACAGGAATTCACGCTGACCGAAAAGTGGCAAGCCCTGGAATTTGATTTATCCAACAAGGACTTAAGCCGGTTGAAGTCGGGATTCATGTGGGCGGTGAGCGGCCAGGGAACACCGGTCACGTTTTATCTCGATGAGATTCGGTACGAGTGAGTCTCAATCGCGCTTGATTCTGTGTCATCTGGATCCAGTGATACCAGCCACTATTAGTGTGATTTCCGGAGGAAATCGGCGAGTTTTCTCTTGCCTCGACCGGTTAAATTCGAGATTCCTATCCGACGGTTGCGACAGGATTCGGTCCGGGTGTCTTGAGATGAATGCCATGAAAAAAGTTGGACAGAACGTCGATGAATTAACGACCTGTTTTCACGGAAGTTTCATAGGTATCTTGCGATTCTGCACGGTCGCCATGGCACTGCTCGTCGTCGGAGGGGCTCAAGCAGCAGAGGAGAAGCCAGCCGACTCGTTCTCCGCCCACAAGTCGTTGTTCGCGGAAAACAAGTATCCGTCAGCGGCAACGTGTCGCACTTGTCATCCGGGGCATTACCGGGAGTGGTCGGTCTCGCCGCATGCGTACGCGCAGATGAGTCCGGTTTTCAATTCGATGCACGCGACGATTGTGAAGCAGACCGGCGGTTCCAACGGTGATTTTTGCATCCGTTGCCACAATCAGGTGGGGATGAACCTGGGCGAAAAGGTGTTCATGAAGAACGAGGACCGTCATCCGACCTCCCGGGAAGGCATCACCTGCATCGTTTGTCACCGGGTGGAGAACGCCTACGGCAAGGTGAGCGGGAGATTTGCGCTGGTCGAGGGAGATTTGCTCGATCCGGTTTATGGACCGACGGGCGATGCGGAGCTTAAGCGGGTGCTTTCGGAGCCCGATAAGTTTCGTGTCGTAACCGAACGCGATCAGGCTGGCCGCAAGATTCACACCGGGGTGAAAAAATTCTTCCAACTGAGCGAGTCGGCTTTCTGCGGCGCGTGTCATGACGTGACATTGATGAACGGGTTCCGGTTGGAAGAGGCGTTCAGTGAATTCAAGAACACCGCCTCGGCGAAGCGGGGCGAAACCTGTCATGATTGTCACATGGGCAAGAAGCCGGGCATCAACGCGGGATACGCCATCGAACCGGCGGCCGTGGTGGGCGGTGTGGCAACCAGACCACGCAAGCGAACCAACCACATGTTTGCGGGGCCGGATTATTCGATCATTCACCCGGGCATCTTTCCCCATAACGACGTCGCGGCGGAATTCGCGACTATCTCCGAATGGCTGTTATTCGATCACAAGGCGGGCTGGGGAACGGATGAATTTGAGGACAAGGTCTCCCTGGACTTCAGATTCCCCGAGCGGTGGGAGTCGTATGATGACCGTCTGGATGCGCGCGACATCATCCGCCAACAGTTGAAGCTACTGAGTGAGATTCACGAGCAACGGGTCGAACTCCTGCAAGTTGCTTTTCGTCTCGGTGAACTCAAGGTCACGCGAGCGAAGAGCGGCGATTTGCGCTTTGAGGTTCAGGTGAGGAATGGAACGGACGGGCACAATGTTCCGACCGGGTTCGATGCCGAGCGGTTGATCTGGCTGTTCGTGCAAGTGCGCGATTCCGCCGGGAAGGTTGTTTTTGAGTCGGGCGACCTGGATCCGAACGGCGATGTGCGGGATCTGCATTCAGCCTATGTTCACAATCGCGAACTGCCACTCGATAAATACCTGTTCAATCTGCAGTCGAAATTTATCACCCGAAACCTGCGCGGTGGAGAACGCGAACAGGTCCTCGCCGTGAACTATTCGCCGGACCCGATTCCATTCATTCGACCGACAACTTTTTCCTCCATCCTCCGGGGACATCCAGGCGCGGCGCGGAAGCACAAGCTGGGCATCGCACCTCATGGAAGCCGTTGGGCCAACTACCGGGTGAAGTCGTCGAAGTTGAGCGAAAGCGGCCCGTACTCGATTCGTGTGCAGTTCAAAGCGGCGATGGTCCCGGTGAACTTGATTACGGAAATCAAAGTCGTCGGGTTCGACTATAATATGTCGCCACGGGCGGTAGCGGATGCGATTCGCAATGGGCACATCATTCTTTGGGATAAGATCGTGACGGTGAATCTTGACGGTGGCACGCCGACGTTTGACCTTGCCGTCGATCACGATAGTCCCGTGATGAAGGCGGAGACAAAATAATTGCGGGTGAACGGCTGAATGAATTTTCTATTGAAAAACCCGGCGTGGCAGAGCCACCACCACTCCCTCTCTTCAATCGGAATGGAGGAGAGGGCCGGGGAGAGATTTCGCCGAAAAGAAGATTCGCGCTTTGAACCCCTGAGCTGTAGCAGCCGACGTAAAGAGGCTCTAACTTCTTTTGCCCGATATTGCTTGAGCCTCCTGACGTCGGCTGCTATCAGGTTCATGGGGAGTTTCCACGATTCCTTCGTCGCGCATCGCAGCCATGAACCCGAAATCCCCCTCACCCGCCCTCCGGGCACCCTCTCCCCCACCGGGGGAGAGGGACGGGGTGAGGGGGCGTCCCGGTTCAAGGAGAGTTTCCTGTTCCTTCACGACCTGCTCACGGGCCTTGAACCGTTTTCCAAGAGATCGTTGATATTCAACGTGTTGCGGAGCTTGCTGGTCGCGGGCTTCGCGGGAATTGTATCCGCCGGCCAGATGCTCTCCGCAGCGGAAACCAAAGTGGATTCTGCGGCAGTGCACGAGGCACTTTTTGTCGAAAACAAGTATCCATCGGCAGCCTCCTGCCGAACCTGTCATCCGGATCATTATCGGGAATGGTCGGTATCCCCTCACGCCGGGGCGATGATGAGCCCGGTCTTCAACGCCATGCAGGCGACCGTGGGAAAACTGACATCCGGCTCGATTGGCGATTTCTGCGTGCGCTGCCACAGTCAGGTGAGCGCCAATATCGGCGAGCCGGTGTGGTCGAAAGTGGAAGACCGCCATCCCGTTTCACGTGAAGGCGTGACTTGCGTCGTCTGCCATCGCGTCAACCAGGCCTATGGCAAGGTGAACGGTCGAATCGCGCTGGTGGAGGGCGATTTGATGGAGCCAGTCTTTGGCCCGACCGGGGACGCGGAATTCAAGCGCGTCCTGTCTGAACCGGGGAAGTATAAGGTGGTGATCGATCGCGACAAGGTCGGACGCCGGATGCACGGTGGGATCAAACGATTTTTTCAACTGACCGAATCCTCCTTTTGCGGCACCTGCCACGACGTGACCACTCCGGATGGTTTTCGCCTCGACGATCTATTCAGTGAGTTCAAGAACACGCCGGCCGCGAAGGCGGGTGTGACCTGCCAGGATTGCCACATGGGAAAACAACCCGGCGTCAATGCGGGATACGATACGGCTCCGGCCGCGGCGGTTGGCGGCGTGGCGACCCGACCCCGCAAGCGGACCAGGCACATGTTTGCCGGCCCGGATCACCCGATACTGCATCCGGGCATTTTTCCCCACAATCCGGAGGCTGCCAAATTCGCGACCATTTCCGAATGGTTGCAGTTCGATCACAAGGCGGGTTGGGGTACGGATGATTTCGAGGACGAGGTTCCGGAAAACTACCGCTTTCCAGCGCGATGGGAATCCTTCGACGATCGAGCCGATGCCCGCGACATCCTGATCGGGCAGCAGAAACTGCTGGCCGAGATGCAGAAGCAGCGTCTGGCACTCTTGCGCGCGGGATACCTTCCGGGTGACCTGACGGTGAAACGCGCGACGAAGAGCGGACTGCGGTTTGAAGTCGAAGCCCGAAACGGAACGAGCGGGCACAATGTGCCAAGTGGCTTCGACGGTGATCGATTGGTCTGGCTTTTCGTGGAGGTCCGAGACTCGGCGGGTGCGCTCGTTTTTCAATCCGGTGATCTGGATCCCAATGGCGACGTGCGGGACCTGCATTCGGCCTATGTTCACAATGGTGAACTGCCGCTGGATAAACACCTGTTCAGCCTTCAATCCCGCTTCGTGACACGAAACCTCCGCGGCGGTGAACGCGAGCAGGTGCTGGGCATAAATTATTCGTCCGATCCCATTCCCTTTGTTCGGCCGCCGACGGCATCGGTTGTATTGCAGGGCCATCCGGGTGTCGTCCGCAAACACAAGCGAGGAATCGCACCGCTCGGGACTCGAACGGCCCGGTACGAAGTCAAGGCCTCTGCCCTGACCGGCAGAGGGCCGTATACCGTCCGCATTCAACTCAAGGCGGGCATGGTGCCCGTGAATCTGGTTTCGGCGATTTCGCTGACCGGTTTCGATTACAACCTGTCGCCGCGAGCCGTGGCTGATGCAATTCGTGAGGGGCACGTTGTGCTCTGGGACAAGACGGTGGCCATAGAACTGGACGGTAGCACTCCAACGTTTCGGCTGGCGGATGGACACAATAGTTCTCCGGCGGAAGCGAAGGCAAAGTAGGAAAAAGCATGAGGAAACAATTAATATGCACGGGCTTGCTGCTGGTGATGCCGGCAGTGTGTCCCTCGGGCAATGTGGCGGCGGCGGATCGAAGCCGATTTTCGGATGAACCAGCGCCGTTGCGGCTGGAAGATTTCCCGGAACGCCCAAAACCGTTGCTGGAGCTCGGTGACAAGTTTCTTGGTACTGGTAAATTACAAAAGGGATTCACTTTGCCCACGGGCGCGGTTTGGCACCCTTCTTTGTGGGTTTACGGGAATTTTCGGTCCGCCGTTCAGACCTATGACAACGGCACGACTCACATCAGCGAGTGGGCGAACGACCTGAACCTGTTTGGCAACCTGCAGCTGGCGGCGACGGAACGAATCCTCGTGGGGGTCAGGCCATTGCGCAACGACAACGGCGCGTTTACTGGCTACAACTTCGAGCCGCAGTCCACGCGCGGCTGGCAGGAGGATTTCAATGAGAACAGTTTTCAGTTGCGCACTTTGTTTTTCGAAGGCGAGTTCGGTGAATTGTTCCCGAAGTTGGACCAGGGCGATCGACTCAGCCTTGACTACGGCATTTCACTCGGGCGTCAGCCATTGTCGCTGCAGGACGGAATTCTCATCAACGACGATAGTCTCGACATGGTTTCCATCACCCGCAATGCCTTGTTGCCGGGCAATGGCTCGCATATGCGTCTTTCCGGGCTCTTCGCGTGGAATGAGATCGAACGGAACGACAACATCGAGGATCGAAACTCATACCTGATCGGTCTGGATGGATTCGCTGACTTTCCGAAGAGCACGATTGAGGCATCCATTCTCGGCATTCTTTCGCGGAATCAGTCGGATGCGATTTATGCCGGTATTGGTGCGATTCAGCGGATCGGACGCGTCTCGACGACGTTTCGGGTGAATCAATCACTGGCCCTGCAAACCCCGACAGCAGGAGTGCAGAGCGGCACCATGTTCTTTGCCGAAATGTCGATCGAACCACCGTACACGCACAATGTTCTGTATGTGAACGGGTTCTGGGGGATCGACGATTTTTCGTCGGCAGTGCGAGGCCCATCGGCAGGGGGGCCGCTGGGACGGACGGGACTTCTTTTCGCGGCGGTCGGGCTTGGTAATTATGGCAGCGCGTTGAGCAATTCCGGCCAAAAAGCCGCGGGCGGCGCCTTCGGGTATCAGATGTTTTTCGGCGAATTACGCCGGCGGCAATTGGTGCTTGAACTCGGAGGACTGAAACCAACCGATGGGCGGAATACCAGCGCGGAGGCGATTGGCGCTAGATATCAGCAGGCATTCGGTCAAAGGACCATTCTTGTGTTGGACGCGTTTGGATCGTTGCAGGAAAATGCCAAAGAAGGCGTTGGCGGTCGCGTTGAATTTCTGGTCAAATTCTGAACTTGGATTTGCATGGTTGATATTCTCCATTTTCTGGGTGCCGCGATGTTGTTCGTTGTCTGCGCCCAACTCGGTCTACTGGCGCTGGCCTCCGTGCGTCGTTACGTTCATACTGCCCGAATTCAGTCCCTTGAGGTGGCGGATTTCGAGGAACGAATCGCCCGGACCCATGTGATTCGCAAGAGCGAGGAGGCGCACGGCGCGCCGTGGAGTGGTTGGCGGAAGTTTGAAGTGACGCAGACGGTCGATGAATGCGGCGGGGTCAAGTCATTCTATCTTAGAGCCCACGATCAGAAACCCATTCCGGGGTTTTTACCCGGCCAATTCCTGACCTTCCAACTGGATATTCCGGGGCAGCAGAAAAAGATTGTACGATGTTATTCCCTGTCAGATTGTCCGCGCGACGATCATTATCGAGTGACCATAAAGCGACTGCCTGAGGGATTGGTTTCCGGTTTTTTTCATGACCACGTAAAAGAGGGATCGATTCTGGATATTAAGGCGCCCAGCGGCGGATTTTTCCTGGACACGAACAAAGAAACACCGGTTGTCCTGATTGGCGGCGGGGTTGGCATAACGCCTTTGCTCAGTATGTTGAACAGCGTGGTGGAATCGAAGTCGCCACGCAAAGTGTGGCTCTTTTTCGGAGTGCGCAATTCGGATGAACACATCATGAAGGCGCACCTCGACCAGATTGCCCGGGAATACAGCCAGGTCGAATTACGGGTCTGCTACAGTCAACCGCTCGCTGCCGATGTGCTCGGTCGCGACTATCATCACGGAGAACGGATTTCGTTGAAGGCCATAAAGGCGGAACTCGGTACCAGCAACTACGACTTTTTTATCTGTGGATCGGCGCCGATGATGAAGACGGTGATTGACGGATTGCGCGATTGGGGTGTGCCGGAAACGAAAATCCGACGAGAAGCCTTCGGCCCGGCCAGTGTCAAGAAGCCGGCGCCCACGAAGGGCGTGTCCGTCGTTTTTGCCAGATCGGACAAGAAGATTTTGTGGTCGGGCGAGGAACAGTCCCTTTTGGATTTGGCCGAGGCGCAGAAGATTGCGACGATCGATGCCTCGGGTTGCCATGCCGGCAGTTGCGGGACGTGCAAAACTGCGATCAAGTCCGGCAAGGTGACCTATAATCAGGATCCCGGAGCGGACATTGAGGAAGGCAGTTGCCTGACGTGCATTTGCGTTCCGGAAACGGATCTGGTGCTGGACGCCTGAGAAGCATTTTAATAATTCCGATTTTAGCGAAGCCGACACTGGCCATTTTGAAATAGAAAGGTTAAACAGAAATCAAGTACC
>CALBIE010000340.1 GCA_937893495.1 uncultured Verrucomicrobiales bacterium
AATCCACGGCGCGGGATGAAGTAGGGGCGGTAATGAGTGCACAGTTCCCAATGCACTGTAATCAGAGCCGTTGGCACCGTGCACCCGTGCACTGTGTTCTGAGCACTGAGCACTGAGCACTCTCAGTCCAGCGCCTGGAGATTCTTTTGGATCGCCACCTTCTTCGCCTGCCACGCGGCGAGCCGATCCCGATGTTCCTGTAGAACTTCGGCTGGAACCTTATCGACGAAGTTTGCGTTCCCGAGTTTGGCTTCCACCTTTTCGATTTCCTTGTCGATCTTTTCCAATTCCTTCGTGAGGCGAACTTTCTCAGCCGCGACGTCCACGAGCCCTTCCAGTGGAAGAAACAGTTCACCCAGCAATGAAGTCACGGATGGCGTGCCTTTCGTCGGCGCGGTATTGGAAACGAGTTCGACGGATTCGGCGGTCAGCAGGAGTTTCAGAGCGTTGATCTCGTGTGAATCAATTTCGCCGGCCGGCTTGAACAAGAAACGGATTTTCTTGTTCGTGGGAATGTTGAATTCGCTGCGGAGGTTTCGTCCCTGTGTCACGAGATCGTTCCGCGCGGAAACGACCTTGTCCACCGTCTCTTCGAGACCGTAGTGGGCGCGAAAATCCACGTCAAACGCCTTCGGCCAATGGGCGGTCATGATGGTTTTACCCCCTTGGTCAACTGGCAGCTCACAGTTGAATCCCATGCCGTTCCAAAGTTCCTCGGTGATGAATGGCAGAAATGGATGAAACAGGCGCAACATGTTGCCGAGCACGAAGTCGATGACGGCGAGGGTGTTGACCTTGCGTTGCTCGTCGTCGCTGAACATGACGGCTTTCGATGCTTCGACATACCAGTCGCAATACTCGGTCCAGAAAAACCGATACAATGTCTTGGTGATGCCAGTAAAATTGTATTCGGCGAAGTCCTGATTGATTTCATCAATCGACTGGCCGAGGCGCAAAAGTATCCAGCGATCATCATTGGTCAAAAGCGCCGGATTGATTTCACCCTCCATGGTTGCTCCGACACAGTTGGCGTCCTGCATCTGCCGATATCGACACGCGTTCCAGAGTTTGTTGCAGAAGTTGCGGCCCAATTCGACGTCCTTCTCATCGAACAACACATCGAGCCCGAGCGGGGCGCTGCGCATCGTGCCGAAACGCAGGGCGTCGGCGCCGTACTTCGAAATGAGATCAAGCGGGTCGGGGGAGTTGCCCAGCGTCTTGGACATCTTGCGACCCTTTTTGTCGCGAATGATGCCGGTGTAATAGACGTTCCGGAACGGCAGGTCGCCCATGTATTCGTAGCCGGCCATGATCATGCGAGCAACCCAGAAGAAGATGATGTCCGGTCCGGTCACCAGATCGGTGGTCGGGTAGAAGGCCTGGAGTGTTGGAGTGCTGGAGTCGTGCGCTTTGTCGCCGGTCCAACCCATCGTTGCAAACGGCCAGAGCCAGGAGCTAAACCAAGTGTCGAGGACGTCATCTTCCTGCTCAAAGCCTAATTCTTCGAGCTTCCGAGCAAAGTCCAGAGCAGATGGAGCTACAGCAACAAGCGGAGCGAGGTTTTCCCATTTGCCGGTTTCTCTAACGAGCGTAGGGGGCCAATTGGCATCATAGAGAGTTTCGCCGTATTTCACTACCACAGCGAGTGCCGGATCGCGTTGGTCTAGGAGTTCCGTCGCACATCTCGCCTCACTTAATCCGCATCGGGCGCTTGGACGCCAAACCGGAATCTGATGCCCCCACCAGAGTTGGCGACTGATGCACCAGTCCTGGATATTGGTCATCCAATGGTCATATGTCTTGGCCCAGCGTTCAGGGTAAAACTTCATCGTGCTGCTTCGCACGCAGTCGGTCGAACTCTCGACACTCGGATACTTGAGAAACCATTGCTCCGACAGGCGCGGTTCAATAGGCACTTTTGCGCGCTCGCTGAAACCGACCTTGTTATCGTAAGCCTCTTCCTTTTCGAGAACCTCCATTTCGCGGAGCATTTCTGCCGCCTTCGCGCGCGCTTCAAACCGATCGAGTCCGGCGAGGTCTTCTCCGGCCAGGTCGTTCATCGTGCCATTCGGATTGAGCACGTCGATGACTTCGAGCTGGTGCCTCTGGCCAATCTCAAAGTCCGCCTTGTCGTGCGCGGGTGTCACCTTGAGAACCCCTGTTCCAAATTCGATATCGATGTGTTCGTCCGCAACAATGGGAATGTGCGCCTGATTTTCCCGCGGTAATGGACGAATGATGTGCTTGCCGACAAGATGTCCATAGCGCGGATCCTTCGGATTGACGGCGACGGCAGTATCGCCCGGAATCGTCTCCGGGCGAGTCGTGGCAATAGTCAGCCACGTGCCCGGTTCCTCAACAACCTCGACTTTGAAATACCATAGAAAGCTTTTCTGCGGCGTCATGATGACTTCCTCATCCGAAAGAGCGGTGAGCGACACCGGGCACCAGTTCACCATTCGTTTACCACGATAGATAAGGCCCTTCTTGTAGAGGTCCACAAAGACGCGTTGGACGCAGCGCGAGTATTCCTCATCCATTGTGAAACGTTCGCGCGACCAGTCGCAGGAGGCGCCCAGCTTTTTGAGCTGGTTGATGATGATGCCACCGTGCTTCTCCTTCCATTCCCAGACGTGCTCGAGAAACTTTTCACGACCAATATCGTGGCGCGATTTGCGCTCTTCCTTTTTGAGCTTCTTTTCCACCATCACCTGCGTGGCAATACCGGCGTGATCCGTGCCCGGCAGCCAAAGGACTTCCTTGCCGTCCATGCGCGCCTTGCGGGCGAGAATATCCTGGATGGTGTTGTTCAACACGTGCCCCATGTGCAACATGCCCGTCACGTTGGGCGGCGGAATGACAATGGAATAGGCGGGGCGCTCGTCACTCACGCGGGCAGGGTCGGCAACGAAACATTTTTCGTCCTGCCAGAATTGATACCACTTGTCTTCAACCGCCTGTGGTTCGTAGGCCTTGGGAATTTCGCTCATAACTTAAAGGGTCAGGAAATGATTTCAAACTCGCCGAACTGGCGGAAGTGATGGTCAAACGTCAGCGCGCGGTGAATCTCGATTCGCCGCATCAGCACGAAGGAGATCATGTCGCACAGGGAATAGCTCTTGTCGTGGTGCGTTTTCAACAGTGAGACCGCCGCATTCTGATCGCGCGGCGTCACCTCGGCGATTTCCACCACGGGATTGTCACAGAGATCGTCCAGCACCATTTTCTTGAGGCGATCGGACCGTGAAAAGTAGGCATGAATTTCACAAATCACCGGAAGTGTCGTAAACAAATGCGGCCGTTCACGGAAGATGCGCGGAAGGATTTCGGCCGCCCGGGGATGCAGTTCCTGTCGAGCGTCGCGGTAGGCAATCCAGAACGAGGCGTCCAAAAATATCTTTCCGCTCATTTTGCCTCGTCCATACCGCGCAGCTCATTGTTGTAGGATTCGTAGCTGGCGGCATTCTCATAGTAGTCCGCCGGCAGGGGCGGTGCCTCGACCCATTTTCCACTGGTCTTAATCCACTTTTTCGGCGCGCCAGAGATGTAGTGATCGTGATTCAGGGCGGCGTCGGGAGCAGTTTCAAAACCTGGATCAATCGGAGTCGGACGGAGCATCGGATTGTTCGCCCAGGCATCCACCGGCAACTCCATCTTCTCATCGATGAATAACCGGATAATCGCGGCCATTGGCTTGCCTATCCGAGCGGCTTCCGCCCGCAAAAACTCGTGTTCACTCCGACTCAAGTAGATTTGTGTGCGCACCATGGACGCTTTGGATTCCCCCATTGGAACCGGCGAATCGTTCACCAAAGGCGCCTCCACCTCGGTCGATTTATATTTCCGTGACCGTTTCATGCGCTAAATATACATCACGATGTATATGTGTCAATTATCGTTTTCGCTTCAAAAGCGCATATTCCAAACTATCCACCAGCGCCTTGAGGCTCGCCTCGATAATGTTCTCGCTGACGCCGACCGTGCACCATTCTTCGGTCCCGTTGGATGATTCGATTAAAACGCGGGTCTTTGCCCCGGTTCCAGATGCGCTTTCGAGAATGCGGACCTTATAATCCGTCAGTCGGACTTTCTTCAGTTCGCGAAATTGCTGAGCCAGCGCCAGACGCAAGGCGGTATCGAGAGCGTTCACCGGACCATCTCCTTCAGCGACGGTATGGGTGATTTTTTCGCCGACCCGAACTTTGATCGTCGCTTCACAAACTCCGGCATGACCGTTGCCCCGCATGGACACGTGATACGAATCCACGGTGAACAATAGTTCCGGATTATGTTCGAGAATTCCGCGAATCAGCAGAACCAACGAAGCTTCGGCCGCTTCGTATTCATAGCCCTCGTGCTCAAGTTCCTTAATCCGAGCGAGAATCGTTTTCAATTCCGGCGTTTTGTTGTCGAGCTTGAGCCCGAGTTCCTGCGCTTTCATCACGATATTGCTGCGCCCCGCCAAATCGCTGACCAGTACCCGGCGATTATTGCCGACGATCGCCGGATCGATATGTTCGAAGCTCTGAGCAACCTTCTGCACGGCGTTGACATGCATGCCGCCCTTGTGTGCAAAAGTGGAAGCACCGACCCACGGCTGGCGATGGTTATGACGGAGATTGGCAATCTCATCTACGTATTGGGAAAGCTCGGTCAGCCTGGCCAATGATTTGGCTGGGAGGCACCTGCGATTCATCTTGAACACCAGATTCGGGATGACGCTGACCAGATTGCAGTTACCGGTCCGTTCACCGAAACCGTTGATGGTGCCTTGCACTTGTCCGGCGCCGACTTCAATCGCTGCCAGGGCATTGGCCACGCCGACCTCGATGTCGTTGTGCGTATGTATGCCGACTTTGCAGTTCAAGTTACCAATAGCTGCTTTTGTTATCTCCACGATTTCACCGGGCAGACAACCGCCGTTAGTGTCACAAAGAACCACCCAGTCGGCACCGGCTTTCTCAGCCGCCTGCCAGGTCGCCAGAGCGTAATCGGGATTATCCTTGTAGCCGTCAAAAGCATGCTCGGCGTCGTAAATGACGAATCGCTTGTTATCCTTCAGAAACTTGATGGTATCGCCGATCATCGCGATATTCTCATCAGGCGTCGTGCGCAGCACTTCCTTCACGTGGAGCAACCACGTCTTACCAAAAATGGTGACGACTGGCGTTCTGGCATCGATGAGCAATTGAACCTGATCGTCCTGCTCAACCGGGATCCCTTTGCGGCGGGTGGAACCGAAAGCCGCGATTTTCGCATGCTTCCATTTGCGCCTGGCGGCTTGTTTGAAAAACTCGATATCTTTGGGATTACTACCAGGCCAGCCACCTTCAATGTAATGAACCCCAAACGAGTCAAGTTTTTCGGCAATTCGCAGTTTGTCCGCGACCGAAAAGTTGATGCCTTCGCCCTGCGTTCCATCGCGCAGTGTCGTGTCGTAGATTTCAACTATGGGTTTCATAATTTGGTTCGGCGGTTTCGCCGGAAACCGGGCAAAATCAAACGACAAAAAAACCCCGACCAAGCTGCTTGCGCTTGTCGAGGCGTCGCCGCAAGGGTCTCGCCCGCTTCAAAAACTCTCCGCCTCGCTGACGGGAAGCTGGTTTCTAGGGGAAATCAGAGGTTTTTGCAAACCTCAATCGAAAGTGGAATCGTAGAACCGAAAGAGAAGACCCTCCCCCGGTGTGGCAGGAGAGGATCTTGCGGTTCTTGCGGGCAACCTCCTTTGAAATCGAACCTAATTGCGGCCACGAGTGAACGCGAAGTCGGCTTGCTTAATGCGTTGAAGCCGCTCGACCGCCCAATCCGGCGAACCTTCCACCGCCTGGTGCATCTGGTCGAACCACCATCGAGCGCCCGGCAGTCGCCGACCCCGGTGGCGCGAACGGCAGATGGTCGGTTTCGATTCCAGTCCAAACTCCAATTGATTCAGTTTCATATATTCTCTTTCGTTCTGATTTTCAGGCACCAGTCTGACAGCGATGGTTGGACATAAGGTGTCTAGTGCTAAAGATTTCAGAAAATTTTTTAGCGGGACGGATCAGTCTTACTGACAGCGGTAATGAATTGTAGCCGATGGCTGGTAAAAAAGGATCTGCCACCGGAAAAGGACTATCAGGGGGCGCATCCGCACGCTGCCCCCGTGCCGGAGCGCGGCTGTGTCGCAGACCAGCCGCAGCACGTTCGGTCGTCGAGTGGGGTGGTGCATTCCAAGGCATTCGTCCGGAAGAGGCTGCCGCGACTGACCTTTCAGGCACAGTCGCGCTCCGGGGGCAGTGCGCGGATGCGCCGACTATCAGGCAAATCAGCACTTTTCCGCTTTGAACTTCGAATAGCTCTCCTTACCTTCTCGCGCACGATTATCGAATGGGACTGAAAGTTTTCAATACGCTGGCTCGCGAAGTGCAGGACTTCGTGCCGCGGGATCCGGCCGGAAAAAAGGTGGGCATGTACTGCTGCGGACCGACCGTGCATGACTTTGCGCACATCGGTAACTTTCGCACGTTCGTATTCACCGACCTGGTCCGCCGCTATCTGGATTTCAAAGGCTACGAAGTGACGCACGTGATGAACATCACGGACGTGGAAGACAAAATCATTCGCCGGGTCCGGGAAACGAATACCACTCTCAAGGAATACACGCACCGCTTCGAAGCCGCCTTTCTCGAGGATGTGAAGGCGCTGGGCTGCCTCGAACCGCATCAACGACCGAATGCCACGGAATACATTCCGCAAATAATCGAACTGATACAAAAGCTGATGGATCGCGGATCGGCCTATCAAGCGAACGATGGATCGGTTTATTTCAGCATCGAAAAATATCAGGGTTGCGGCTGCCACTATGGGCAATTGGTTAAATTGAACTTCGACGAAATGCGGACCGGCGAACGCGTTGCCAGTGATGAATATGAGAAGGAATCGCTGGCGGACTTTGCTCTCTGGAAGGCCCGCGTGCCGGAAGACGGTGCGGTCTTCTGGGCGAGTCCGTGGGGAGAGGGTCGGCCCGGATGGCACATTGAGTGCAGCGCCATGAGTATGGCATTGCTCGGGCCAAGTTTCGACCTGCACCTCGGTGGCGAGGATTTGGTTTTTCCCCATCACGAAGACGAGATCGCCCAGAGCGAAGGCGCTCGTGATTATCCAGAAGGCGAACGCTTCGTGAAATATTGGCTTCACGGCGCTCACCTCCTGGTGGAAGGAAAGAAGATGTCCAAGTCGCTCGGAAACTTTTTCACCCTTCGCGACTTGTTGGACAAAGGCTTCACCGGCCGGGAAGTTCGTTACTTGATGCTGACCGCCCACTACCGAGAGCAGTTCAACTTCACTCTCGATGGCTTGACGGGCGCTCGTTCAGCGCTCGCCCGACTGGATGAATGTGTGATCAAGCTGCAGGAAGCCGCAGGAAAAATCACCGCCGTCCCGGAACCGACAATTCTCGCCTCCGTGGAAGCGGCACTGGACGACGACCTGAACGTATCAGCGGCCTGGGGAGCCGTCTTTGAATGGGTCAGGGGTCTGAACAAGGCGATTGCGACGGGAGCAATGCCGAGTGACAAGGCGGCAGAGGCCTTGGCGGCATGGGATCGAATTGATTCCATTTTCGCTGTATCGAAAGAAACCAATGACGATGTCCCGGCTGAGATTCAGGCGCTCGTCGAAGAACGCCAGGCCGCCCGAAAGGCAAAAGACTTCGCGCGATCAGATGAGATTCGCGATGAGTTAAAGGCACAAGGTTGGTTCATCGAGGACACGCCGAAGGGACCACGGGCAAAGCGATTATGAGATGTTAAGTTTCACGTCTCGACCGTTAGTCACACCTTTCGCATTTGTCTTTCTCGCCAGAATTGGATTCTCAGAATTCAATGTTCATCCGCCACGATTTGCTGTTTAATCCAATCTATGTCGGGCTTGTTTATTACGTTCGAAGGCACCGAAGGAGGTGGGAAATCCACGCAGATCCATCTGACTGCGGACTGGCTGGAATCCCAGGGCCGTGAAGTCCTGACACTGCGCGAACCTGGTGGGACTCCCATCAGCGAAGAAATTCGGCACCTTCTCAAGCACAGTGAGGTGAACCACAACATGACCGCCGAAGCCGAATTGTTGCTGATGAATGCCAGCCGCGCGCAATTGGTGCGGGAAGTGATTAACCCGGCAATGGAGGCCGGCAAAACAATTCTTTGCGATCGATTCTACGATTCTACTACGGCCTATCAGGGCTATGGACGGCAACTTGATTTGAATTCCGTCGCGACGCTGATCGACTTCGCCGTCGGCGAGACGCGACCAAACTTGACCCTCCTGTTGCGCGTCCCGATCAGTATCAGTCAGGAACGTCAACAACAACGCCGCGACGAGGCAGCGGAAAATACCGCCGCACCGAAAGGCAGCACAACTCATGTGCCGCTACACTTTGACGATGTGGGAAGGGATCGCTTTGAGGAAGCCGATCGCGCCTTTTTCGAACGTGTTGAGAAAGGATTCAGGGCAATTTCTCAGGCCGAGCCCTACCGGGTGAAAGTGATTGATGCGACGAAAAGCATTGAGGAAGTGCAGGAACAAATCCGGAAACTGATTACGCCAATCCTGAAGTGACTCAGGCACCCAGTATGAAGTCAGCCCAATGTCAGTTTCCTCTTTTCCTCCAAAAGAAACCTGACTTCGACCGTCGATCAGAGGGAAAGAACGCCAAATCGAAGTTAAAACCCGGTGAAATAACTTCATCCCGCGATTGACATCGCGGGGCATTTAGGTATTTTCCGCCCTCTTTATTGGGTAATTAGACCAAAGTCCGAAACATGCCGAACAAGAAATCAGCCGAAAAGCGCATGCGCAGCAGCGCAAGCAAAGAAGCCCGCAATCGTAACGTGAAGAGCACCGTGCGCACGGTGGAGAAAAAGTTTCGGGCAGCCGTTGCAGCAGGGAAAAAGGAAGATGTTGCGAGTTCGTTGAGCGCTGCGATTAGCGCACTCGACAAAGCGTCCAAGCGCGGAATTCTTCACTGGGGAACAGTGGATAGAAAGAAGTCCCGCCTCGCCCACGCCGCCGCCGCCGTGAAGTAATCCACGGGACAATCAATTTACCGGGCGTTCCGACTGGAACGCTCTTTTTTTGTACCTGGACAGCTTCAACTCCGGCATCGACGTTCTGATTCCTTTTCGGGCTTTCATGAATCCGCCAGGCAGTCATTCGATCCCGTGAAATTCCTCACCTGCGAAATTCCAACCGAAATGGGTATTCAAGACTTCGCAACTCCTCCACGAGATTGCTGGCAGGCCACGATTTGGACACTTGCGCAACAACTGGAAGTCTGGCTACATTGCCGCCCGACGACCGGGCCGGTGTGGCGGAATTGGCAGACGCGCTAGATTCAAAATCTGGTTTCCTTACGGAAGTGATGGTTCGAACCCATTCACCGGTACCAATGTTGACAGGGAGTTTATAGATTTCTTTTTTTGGAGAGGCATTTTGGATCACTCATGTTCCATGAAATCGGAAGCGCAGCGCGAGAAGGCGCAGCAAGTTCTGAGCACCCTCTTCAGGAAAAGCCCATTGATGGTGATGCCGCCATCTGCCTCATTCTCAGTTCGTACCAGCCGAAGTCGCGCGGCTCAACTCTCCGTTTCAACAAAATCGAAGGTGTCCTTGACCTCTGAATGCGAAGCGTTCCTACGGGGACCATTCCGGCGAATCATGTTGCCACACGGATGGGATGATGAGCAACTTGACGCAGGCAGGGAACGGGCGCGGAAAGGACACCGCCCCGAAAACTCACCCTGTCTGAAATCATTGAACGAAGCCGCTCCATGAGCCAACCAAACGCGAAATCATCTCAGGAATCGGGGCCTGCGAAAAGTCATCTGACTCTCTACATTTGCGCCGCCATTGTCCTGGCAATCTTCGTGGCGCTGATCTTCCCGCGTTTCGCCATGAAGTTCCATGTGGGTGGTGAAATCTTCCTGCGCCTGCTCAAGATGATGGTCGTGCCGCTGGTCATGTCTTCAGTCATGAGCGGGATTCTCGGCATGGGCGACATTCGAAAGCTCGGGCGACCGGGTGGTTACGCGGTGCTTTACTATGTCAGCACGACGATCCTCGCAGTGCTGGTGGGGTTGATGGTGGTCAATGTCATACAGCCGGGTGTCGGGAGCATCGCGAGGGAAACGCTCGACCAGGTTGCCGCCGGCAGTAAAGGCGATCCCACGACGGAAAAGGTCATGACCACCCTGGCCAGAGCAACCGGTTTGTCCCCGGAGGAACTGAGAAGTGTCCTGGGCAAGACGTCGGAGGAAAAAAAGGAGACGCCGGGGGTTGGCATGATTCTCAACAATCTCCTGTTGATGCTGTTTACCGACAACCTGTTCCTTTCCGCGGCGGAGACCAACCTGCTTCCTCTGATAGTCTTCAGCATTATTTTCGCGGGCATGCTGACCACCATGGGCAACCGGGTGAGTAACATCACCAGTATGATCCAGCAAATCAACGACGCTCTGATGGCGTTTGTGCTGCTGCTCATGAAGGCGGCTCCACTGGGCATTTTCTGCCTTGTAACAGCCCGTTTTGGCGAAGCGCAGGACAAAGGAGAATTCCTGCTGATCCTGAGCCAGACCGGCAAATATGTGGTGACCGTTCTGACCGGGCTGGGAATCCACGCCTTCGCGACCCTGCCGCTGATTTACTGGATTTTTACGCGCCGGGATCCTTACCGGTTTATCCTCCAAATGTCGCAGGCGCTGCTGACCGCCTTTTCCACCGCCAGCTCTTCGGCCACCCTGCCAATCACGATGGAATGTGCGATTGAAAGAGCGGGCGTTTCGAAGCGATCCACGGAATTTGTCCTGCCACTGGGCGCCACCATCAACATGGATGGCACCGCGCTTTACGAAGCCGCGGCCGCCATCTTCATTGCCCAGGCCATTGGTGTTGACCTGAGCCTGTTGCAACAGTTGACGATCGCCATCACGGCAACGTTGGCAGCCATCGGTGCGGCGGGAATTCCCGAGGCCGGATTGGTGACCATGGTCATCGTCCTGAACGCAGTGGGACTACCGGTCGAATATATCGGGCTGATATTATCTGTGGACTGGCTCCTTGATCGTTTCCGAACGGCGGTCAATGTCTGTGGTGACGCCATCGGTGCCGCCGTCGTGGACACCGCATTCAGTGAAGCCCAAGCGAAAACCGAAAACGGTTAAGACCAGGAAAATGCTTTCGATGGGTGTCCGATTCAGAGGTCGGTTACAGATATTCCAATCCGAATTCCGAAAGGCCGTTGACATTTTTTAACAAAATTGGGTCAGCATCGAATAATACGTGTACGTAGATAGTCGGACTTTTTGTGTCGGTGAGAAAGCTGGCATTCCCAGCGCCTGGCAGACAATCGTCAACCCCCACTCGTTAATGTTATGAAGGCTACCGCATGTACTCTTGTATCATGGTCGCTGACAGCAGCGACACTCGTCCTCGCCGGATGTGCCACCACTCAATCCCGGCAACCTGCAACGCCCGTCGTCATGGGAATCGCGCCGGCTCCACCTCCAACTCCCCTTGTTGAGCCGGCCCCGGTGATTGCGCAATTACCGTCAGCGTTGGAGGAAGTCGTTCGACTCACTCAGTCCGGCATGACCGATGCGGTGGTGATGGCCTACATCGAAAACCACCCGGATCCGTTTTATCCGACTGCCGAGCAACTTGTCTTTCTGCGCGACGCAGGCGTCCGAGAGGATCTAATTGAAAGAATCATCAAGCATCGCGCATCGCTTACCCGCGCCACAGCTCCGGTTGCAGCGGTGCAAGTCCAGTCGTATCAGCCAACCGCGACTCAGGTTGCCGTTGGAGGCACTACCCCGATTGCGCCACCGGTCGTGACAACCGAGGTCGTCGCTGCAGTGCCGTTGGAAAACCGCTTCTACTCGGCACTTTCGCCCTATGGAAACTGGATCAATGTGTCGGGCTACGGAGTTTGCTGGCAGCCCGCCGTCGCGCAATCGGTCACAAGTTGGCAGCCTTATTCCACGGCCGGCCGCTGGGCTCATACGGACTACGGATGGTACTGGTTATCGGACTATAAGTGGGGCTGGGTGCCGTTCCACTACGGACGCTGGCATCGTCACGCAAGCCATGGCTGGGTGTGGCATCCAGACAATGTCTGGGGGCCGGCATGGGTCAGTTGGCGCTACGGCAGCGACTATTGCGGCTGGGCGCCCCTGCCGCCCGAAGCAATCTATGAACCGCGGTACGGTTTCCGCTATCACGGTTCACGAGTATCCTTTGGATTCGAATTCGGGTTGAGTCACAGTGCCTACACTTTCATCAGCCTGAAACACTTCCACCATCGATATCCACATCAGTACTACTTGTCGGGGACGCATCGGGCGAACGTTTATCGCAACACGACCGTGGTGAACAACTTTGTCCAGGACAACAGCCAGACGACGATCATTAACAACAACATCCCGGTTGCTGCGGTGGCCCGGGCATCACGCACCGTGATCACAAAGATTCCGGTCCGGAACGCTGATCCGATCGCGGGGCGAAGTCTCGTCATGCCCGATCGAACGTTTCGGAATGGCAACGTCGTCGCGGTGATGCGGACATCCGATCCGTCCACCGCCAATAAAGGAAACGCCGGCCGATCCGTCCCCGTTGCAGCTTCGTCGTCACGATCCATTATAGCGAAGCCCGGTCAGTCACCTTCAATATCGAATCGAGTGAATGTCCCGGGCCGAACCATCTCCTCGGGGAAATCAGACAACCGTCAATCGAGTGGCACGAAGGCAACGACCTCCCTGCCTCTAACCGTGCCGGTTTATCGTCCGAGACGAGTGACGGTCACTCTCCCTGCGCCCGTGTCACGGCCTTTTCAATCAAGTTCATCTCAACCGACGACAACCAGCACGCCATTCCGATCGAATATCACAAAACCGTCATCCGTTTGGTCACCCCGTCCGGCGAGCCGGCCAACACCAGTTTCAACGCCAACGCCGCAGTCGTTTCAAATCCAAACCCCGGCTCCGACACCATCTCGGGTTGCGCCCATCAAACCCTCATACACCACGCCAACTCCGGCCCGATCCGTTCCGGCCCGAACCGTGGTTTCACCACCAACAGCAGCAAGGGTGATCGTTTCAAAACCGCCGCCCGCGCCCGCGCCTCCGACTGTTTTCAAGCCGGTGGTACGGACACAGGTTCCGGCGATTCGTCCGATTCCCCGGGCAGTAACCACCCCACCCCGAGCGGCGCCCGTATCCCGCGCCCCGGTTCGAGCAGCTCCTCAACCGACACCGAGCAGCAAACCGGCGAGTTCGAGTTCCGAGGACAAGAAAACCCCCTCGGCTCGTCCAGCACGCAAGTAGTTGCACCAACTTGAAAGGAATGAATCGCCATGAAGACGAATACCTTCTTCCGACGAGCCGCTGCTTTGCTGTTGGGCATATTCATCTGGCCCTCCGTCGCCAGTGCCGCGCCGACCACCGTGTTCGCTACCGGATTCGAAGTCGCCGAAGCCTACAATCCCCAGTTCGAAATCTGGGGACAGAATGACTGGACCGGTTTCGGTTCAGCCGGCAACGGTTTGCTTGAGCGATTTCCCGGGCCGGGCCAACAAGGCTACATCGGGATATTCGGGCCGACGAATACGAGCGATACGTCTCATTCGATCTGGCGACCGATTGGTTTTGATCCTTTGACCAATGGCAAACCCATCGTGACGTTCACCGTCGATTTCGAGATCGTGGATTCGACTTCGCCAAGCGGTCGTGATGACTTTCGCTGGGCAATCTACAACACGGCTGCGCGTCGATTGTTCAGCGTTGATTTCGATAACTCGACGACGGGAATCTGCTATCTGCTGGAAGGCGATACCCAGTTTCGACAAACCTCATTCACGTTCTCTCGGAACACGATTTATACACTGGGGATTCGCATGGATTTTTCCGCCAATCGTTGGTCGGCGATGCTTGATTCGACAACTGTGATTACCAATCAACCGATTACCACAGCGGGGTCCCGGCTCGACCTGGGAGACATTGACGCCGTGTGGGCTTTTCTGAATGGCTCTGCCGGCGACAACTTCATGGCGTTTGACAACTATCGAATCACGGCGGAGGCGGATATTCCGCTGCCACCATCCTTGAATCTTGCCGGGATGATCGCGAATGGCCAGCCGCTGCTGAATCTGGTCGGCGAAAACGATCGCACCTACGTAATCGAAGCGACATCCGATTTCGTCAACTGGACTCCCATCAAAACCAACTCACCGACCGATGGTCAATTTCAGTTTCTCGATATCGCGGGGACCAACAGCAACCGGAGATTTTATCGCGTCAAAGCGTTTCCCTGACCTTCAGCGGAAGGGGCGCAACACATTCTTCCGACAAACGCTTTCGTTCAGAGCCTGCCCACGAACGGCTTGGCGAATGTGGGGTGGGTCTCCGACCCGCCGGTTCCGGGAACCTCTGGTTCCCCGGACCTCTCGTTTTCAGGACATCTCAGGGCTCAATCGGATTCCCGGGATCGGCGCCCACCGAGAGGACGCAACCGGCCGGTCGGTCGTCGTCGCGCTGGCGCGCTTTGGCGCGACGCGGAAGACCTGCCCCACGATTCCCGTGCTCGAATTCTCCTCACCTCAGCGCTACTTCTTTAACTGTTGCTGGCGGCCAACGAACAGTTCCCGGCGTGATGGCGATAGGTGGTCCCGGCGGGACCGCTGACAATAGCCCGGCGTTTCAACGCCGGGCCTACCATCGGAATCGTGACAAGTCCCGCAGGGACGGCTGAACCGGCGATTATTCATCAGAACAGTCGTCACGCTCAAGTCAGTCGTCCCTGTGGGACTCGCGGGGGGCGCATCCGCGCACTGCCCCCGGAGCGCGGGTCTGTGACCCGCAACAGCTTGCGCAAGCAGGCAACCTTCGCCATTTTGGAGGTGGCTTGAAGTTTGAAAGTGCTGCGGGGACTTTCGGGGGCCGTGTCGAGATGCGCCCAGTCCGGTACCCATTCTCCATCGCCACCGTTCTGCGGCCTGAAGGCCGCGCTCCGGGGGGCAGCCCCAATGCCCTCCGACAAATCGAGCAGCTCTTGATCACTTGCCGCCTTTAGCGCCGATTCGTTCCAGCTTTCTTTCGCGATGCCGCATCCACAGAGCGAAGACGATTCCCCAACTCAGACTGGCAAGCGTTCTTGCCAACCAGTTCACGAATCCCGGAGTCTGCTCGGACATCCAAAGTGTCCGCCAGAGATCGCGCGGAAAGGCAATCACGCCACGCAAGTCTGTTAATCCGAGAATCAACCAGTCCAAAGCACCGCCTACTGGAACAGCCGCCAATACAATGAGGATCGCACCGAGAAACACCCACACGCCGTAGTGACAAACGGCTACGAGCCCAGCATGAATCACAAACCGCTTTTTCCAACGGGTGTTGGCTTCGCGATTTGATGTCAGCAGCGAGGGCATAATGATAATCCGTGTTCAGAACCGTGAGCCGACGATAGTCCTGCCCGTGCGCGATTTCAAATCGTCTGGTCAATCACCGAGCACTGGGCACCGAGCACTTGCCTCATTGGCCAGTCTGACGGGCCGATGTCTCGCTCACGCCGTCGGAATGCCCGCGCCCCGGCTACCACTCATGTGCCTCCGGGCGAAGCGAAACTTCCCGCATTTACTTCAGTCCATTCCACATCTGCAGCAGCGCCTCGACAATCTTGGTTGATGACGATTCCTCGAACCAACACGTTCCCAGCCAGGTTTCGTAGCCGCCCAGCGCGTGTTGTTCCGGGGTCGGCAGATAGCCGTAGTAGCCGTTGGCAATTGAATGTGTAAAACTCGCCTTGAACGGACTGCGGCGTTTCAGTTCCAACCCGATCTCCACGAGCACTTCATTGGGAATGGCGGCGATCCCGACGTCACCCACGCGGAACGCCTGAATCGGAGCAGCCAGTGTTTTTGGTAGTCCGGCCATACTCATCGTTCGCTCGGCATAGATTTCCTCGATCGATTTCCGTTCGGGATTCTTGATTCCAGCAATCAACGCCCTGGCGCGCGTGATTCTATCGGGCGTCGGTTTCCGTAGCCCGACCTGCAATTCGCGGAACGCCGCTCCGAGCGTTACGGAATCGCGATACTTGACCGACTTCAACGCCGCCGCCGCGGCTTGCGCCACATCCGCCGCCACAATGTTCATCTGCTGATAGGATGGCATCCGTTCACCGCGCTTCATGAAGTTGATGTTGTTGATGTCCCCGCTGGTGCCGTTGCTGAGCATCGCCACGAATGGCGGCTCCTGCTTATCCGCATTCAGCAGATCAGCGAGGCGATCGCAAAAGATTCCGTAGTAATCCGCCGATACATGACCGCGTGGAACGCCCCCCACGTAGTGGAGAGAGTAATTCGCCAGTAACGAAATCATCTTTCCATCCTTACCCCGAACGGCCAGTAACATGATCTCCGGGTCGGTCGGACCGGCGGGCTTCACGAGATTCGGGTTCATTCGCCCCGGATTCATCTTCACTTTGTCCCTGGCCGATCCAAAAGGATTCACGGGAACAGTTCCCGGTTTCATGAACCAGCGTCGATTAAAAACCTGATCGGGTTCTTCACCGCGTCCCCAGCCGATTTGCGCGGGGCGAAGATTGGAAATGGCACGGCGAACACCATCGGCAATGCGTCGCGCGATAAATTTCTGATAATCGTCCAACCCGGCATCGAGTTGGTAACGATCGCTGCCCAGAGCACTGCCGGCCGAATGCGAGTGCGTCGCAGACATCATCAAGTGCGAGCGCGGCAATCCGGTTTCCGCTTCCACCCATCGCGCCGCCTCGTCGAAAACGCCACGCACCATGCCGAGATTGTCGCAGACAACAATACCCAATCGAGTTTTCCCGTCATCCAGCACGAGGCATTTGGCCCACAACTCGTCGTGAATGTGCGTGGCGGGAAATGGATGAAAGCCGCCTACGATTTTCTGCCCCAACGGTGGCGTAATGTCGCTGCGAGCCGCCCCCGCGCGAAATGCCTTTGCATCAGCAGCAACAAGACCGGCAGACATGCCCACAGCGACTGCGCTGCTCCAGAGAATGATTGCAAGACGATTCAAATTATTGGCGCGGGTAGGTGAGGAGGTGGAAATTGCCTTCATATCGGGAATGATTTGAGATGCGCATACTATGGATCAGTCATGCGACAAAGCCAGTCAATATCAGCGGGCGGCATGGGCCGGGGAGCATTCGGGCGAGGCCCTCCCCCCCGGCGCGCGGCGTTCACGCCGCAGAAACGTCACCTGCAACCAACGTCACGCGTATACGGAAGATTTCTGCACTGCAACGTCTCTGCGAACTGAAGTTCGCGCTCCCACGGCGGGGCTTCACCCGAATGCCCCCCATCGGACGGATGTGCATCCGCGCCCGCGTGGCGGATTGATTGAACCCGACTTGTATTTCTTCATTGCCGACTTCGCCCGCATCGGGAGAATTGCCCGACATGAAACTCACCTGGAAATTACTGGCGACGGCCCTCTGCTCCATCGCTCTTACAAATCTTCACGCAGCAAAAGGCGGCTCGCCTGTCTGGACTGACGCCAAGGCGGAAGACATTCCGATTGATTTCAAAATACAGGGCGAATACGCCAATACTGATTTCGGCGCGCAGGTCATCGCACTGGGCGACGGAACGTTTCAGGCCGTGCTCTATCCGGGCGGATTGCCCGGCGCCGGTTGGGACGAGAAGAATCGCAGTCTGCTTGCCGGCAAACTGAACGGCAAGAACGCCGAGTTCTCACCGGCGGACGGAAAAAGAAAATATCTCGCTAATCCGCCCGGCGAATTTTCGGCCTCGGCCAAGTATCCACCCGAAGGACACAAGCCTTATTCAGGAACCCTCAAGGGTGACACTTTGACCATCACCCGCGAAAAAGGAGAACCAATAAAATTGAAGAAAACCATCCGTAAGAGCCCGACGATGGGCGCTCAACCACCGGCGAACGCCATCGTATTATTTGACGGCACCGGCACCGACGCGTTCGACGGTGGACGAGTGGATGAAATGACAAAACTGCTCAACACCGACGGCCGTGACATCAAGACGAAAGGCAAGTGGAGCAACTACACGATGCATATTGAGTTTATGCTGCCGTTTCGTCCGCACGCGCGCGGCCAGGGACGCGGTAACAGCGGATTCTATCAAGTGGATCATTACGAGGTGCAGATTCTCGACTCGTTCGGCCTCGAAGGAAAAAACAATGAATGCGGGGGCGTTTACACCAAGGCCAATCCGCGCATTAACATGTGTCTCCCGCCACTGAACTGGCAGACCTATGACGTGGAATTTCGCAATGCGATCGCTGAGAATGGAAAAAAGATCAGCAACGCGGTCATGACGCTGGGGCACAACGGCGTCGTGGTTCACGATCAACTCGAGATTTCCGGCAAAACCGGCGGCAGTCGAAGCGATCCCGAAGGCACGCCCGGCCCGATCAAACTCCAGGGCCACGGCAACCCGCTGCAATACCGCAACGTCTGGATCGTACCAAAGGATTAACCTTTTGGAGTGTGGCCGCGAACCACAGAGACGACACGGCCTTCGTGCGTCTGCGGACTAGCGGCAATCGCCGGACATAGCGCCAGCGTTATGGACTGCGGTGGCAGAGCGAAGCGGCGACACCGCTTTCGCGCGTGGTGGAGATCAATGAATCCCGATAAAATGCCGGAGCGTGAAAGCGGCGCGCGAATATGCGCGAGCCTCAAAACTCCCGCCGAACGCGCTTAAAGTATTGGATGTCACAAGGAAAGCGCACTTCATGGCACTCTCGTGCTTTGCTTCGCGACTTGATTG
>CALBIE010000341.1 GCA_937893495.1 uncultured Verrucomicrobiales bacterium
AGAGTGAGGGGGAAGAGTGAGGGGGAAGAGTGAGGGGGAAGAGTGAGGGGGAAGAGTGAGGGGGAAGATGCCCCACGCGAGCCGGTCGGGGCCGGTGCCTGAGCCGGCTGTTCCAGTCATGAAATTGTTTCCATACGGAAGGTTGATCCGTATTTCCGGGCGAAGAGCTGGAGGTACGCGATCGTTCCTGCCTTCACCGGGCTGTCAGGGGACATGATAACGGCCAGAGTGTTGGTTTCCTCGAGGTTCTTCTCCGGGGAAACAGCCAGAGCCCAGATCAGTTTGGCCAGAAAATGAGGCCGCCCATTCTCCGGGCACGGGACAAAAATCAACCAATCGACACACGGGGCCCTGGCTTTCATGTGATTGATAAAATTCTGGACATCAAAATAGTCGAAAACCTCGGCGGTAAGCGCGAATTTTTCGTCCGCCGACAGTTCTCTCAAGGCGATTTGAACCGAGCGAAAGGTGCTGCGCAGTTGGCCATCTTTAGCCAGACAGAGGATATCCAGTCTGCTTTGGATCGGGCTAGTGACTGAAAGCGTCTCCGTTTCTGGCGATAAAGGCGGGCTCGTCGCAATCATTCTCTCCGGCAGCCTACAGTTCCCCCTGTCTCAGTAAATTGGCGTTTAACCCTAACTCGTCTAAAGGAATCCACTAGAAACGATCAGGAAAAGATTCGGCCCCGCCGTGGGAGCGCGGACTTCAGTCCGCAGAGGCGTTGCCGTGCGGAAATCTTCCGTATCCCGGTGACGAAGGTTGCGGGTGGACGTTTCTGCGGCGGAAACGCCGCGTTCCGGGGGCTCTGCCTGAATGCGGCCTTCCACGATCCCGCCACCGCTTTGGATTCGCCGGGTTCCGCTCCAGCAATTCTCAATTTAGCGGAGCGCCGATTTGCAATCGGCTTAAGCCGCCCGAAGGGAAGGCAGTGTTCGATGTCGTCAGGTCAGAAGCCGGCTACCAGCCGGCGCTCCGATTCCAAAATGAGAATTGCCCGGTTCGCTCAACGCGTCTGGTTGCGGGCCAGGGCGATGAGGGCTTGAGTCAGCGATTTGGTTTGAGAATTCGTTGTTTCCACCCTCACCAATTCGTTGGGCCTCAGCTCAATCGGTGGGCTGTACGCTTCCGATAGTTTCTTGAAATCTTCCACGCGAGCGTCGGAGATGACGTCAGTCTTTCCGTCCCGAAACTTCAGACGCTCGCAAAGGACTTCGTCGGGCGCGAAAGCCTCAACGAAACGCAGATGGATCCCCGCTTCGCCCAGTCTTTGTCGCCATTCATGCCGCAACGACGCCTGACTGAAGGTGGCGTCGATTACGACGCAACGCCCCATACCAGTCTCGCGAAGCGCGATGTCGAGGAGCGCGCTGTAGGTTCGCCGGGACATGGCGTTTGAATAAAGTTGAGCACGAATCTTTGCGTCTGGCCTTCGCGTCAAGGGCAGTCCGGCGATTAGTTTCCGAACCTGGTCAGAGGAAGAAACCGGACAGGCGAGTTCCGTGGATATTCCCTGAGCAAGGACACTCTTTCCTGATCCGGGCCTCCCCATGGTCACTATTACCGTTGGCGTCGAACCCGCGACCGCGTAGCGGAGCGCCAGGCGAAAATATCGCCGCGCCCATTCGGCGCATTGCTCCCGCTCCCGTGGCGCCACTTCCGGCTCCCGCGCTTGCATGCTTTCCACCTTGCCCCGCACGAATGCCCGGTAACATTTGTAGAAATCGATCAACCGGAAGATGCCCTCATCTCCCAACGCTTCGGCCATGCGGCGCACAAATTGTCGGGATAAATCCGTTCGGTTCTCGAAATCCAGATCCATCGCGAGAAAGGCGATATCGTTGGCCACATCGAGGAACCGGAAGCGATCGTTAAACTCGATGCAGTCAAAGACCGTGACGCGATCCGGTGCGAGGTGGATATGTTCCAGATGCAGATCACCGTGGCCGTCCACGATGCGACGCTGGCGAATCCGCTCCTCAAACAGACCGGCGTGAAACTGGTAATATCCGTCCGTGTACTGCCGAATCGCCCCGAACGCCGCAGGGGACAGGGTCTGGCCGATGAACGCGTGGGCCTGCTGAAAGTTTTCGTCGGTGTTGATCTTCAATCGCTCGACACGTCCCCATTCCAGAACCGACGGAGGCACTGGACGCTCGTAGAACGGCTTGAGCAGGGCGACCACGCGGTCCAGTTCCGCCTCGTGGACGCGGCCTCCGCGCAGCATTGGCTTCATGAACCAGCGCTCGTCGAGTTCCCGCATCTTGACCGCGTAATCCACCACCCGTTCGCCCTCTCCGAACTTCAGATGATCGTTCGTGAGCGAGATGGGAACAATTTCCAGATGAACCTCGTGACAAAGGCGGCGGTTCAGTTCGATCTCCCTTTGCGCGAAGTGGAGCCGCTTTTCCAGCGTCGAGAAATCGAGAAAGCCGAAGTTCACTGGCTTGCGGACCTTGTAAACGAACGGGGACGCAATCGCGACGATGGCGGAATGGGTTTGCAGTATGCGCACGCCAGCCGGGTGATGCGGATACGAACCGGCCTCCTGAAGAAACGAAAGCAATTCCTCCGGCGTAACGTGAGGCGGGCTGACGGCGGAAGGGCTCATGGGTCACTCTCCGTTGATCCACTCACCGCCGCCCGCCTGAATCTGCCGAATCATTGCCCGATGTTGCTCCAGCGAACTTATTGCGCCGGCGGGCGATTTGATCGGCAATTCTCATTTCGGCGCTCCGCTAAAATGAGAATTGCTGCGATTCGAGTGTGCCCGGTTGCGCATCAGGCGGATTGTGCGCTGAGATAAAACCGGGAGTGATTTTCCCGGGCCAGTCGCTGGAAGGCTTCCAGGGTGGAAATCAACCGGGGTTTGTCACGCGGCAGACCCACCAGCAGGACGCTGCGCGGATCGTGCGTCTCCTCAAAACCGCGAACGCAACGATTTGCCGCGTTAATCAGCGTCTCCTGGCACCCGTTTGTGGCATACGGCGCGAGGATGACCCAATCGGCGTGGTGCGTGCGGCGTTTGACTTCGCGAATGAAAGAGCGATAGCGCTCCTCCGCACACATGATGACTTGCAGGCCAAAACCGTTCTCCTGCGACAGTTGACGCAGGGTGCGATGGACGCGGATATAGGTATCCTCGCATTCCCGGTCGGGCGCGCTGCAGATGACGGTCAGTTGATGACACACCAGCAGCGGGGCCAGCGAGGTGCTTGCGGCAGGTTGGTTCATAGTGCCTCGGAGCGTGGCAGATTGGTCGGCCGGCGGGTATTGGGCGCGTGCCTTATTCTCCGTAAAGGATACCTGTAGGTGGGTTGACGTGAAGAGGGGGCGGCTAACGGAAACGCAATTGAACCTGGACGTCTCCGGGGTACCAGAGGTTCCCGGAACTGGCGGGTCGGAGACCCACCCCACATTTACCGACCCGTTCGTTGGCAGGCTCTGATTTCTTTTGCCCAATGTTGCATGAGCCTCACGTCGGCTGCTACCAGATTCATGAGGCGGGAAAACCTCCAACGATTGGACGCGAATCGAGGCCATGAACCGGAGCGCCGGCATGTTGCCGGCTTATTCGCTGCCGGAGTTCCGCACGATTGATTCCGACCAGAGTCGTCTCGTTGACAGGCAACGGTTTAAGCCGGCTGCAAGCCGGCGCTCCGGGGTGTGGCGGGTCGCGCCTCGCGGCCAGCGAATTGCGGGCGCGGGATATTTCGGAGTTCGGGTTTAATCCCCGCGCAATCAGTTTGTCCCCGCTGCAGCGACTCTGGAGAGTCGCGCGCCGGAACGCGGGTCTCCAGACCCGCAGCCCGTCCTTTTCGCGCGAAACCCACCCGAACGCCTGGATCGTTTTGGTGCGAAAGGGTTTTCCGCGAGGGCGCGGAAAACAGCACCCGAGGCGGGCGCGCTCCCCTTTCTATTTCGGAAACCGGGATTAAAACAACGTATTCCGAGTCACGGAATCGATTCGATGCGAAAGGTCGATCCATGTTTCTCGGCCATGCGTTGCAGGAACGTGATGGTCAGGGATTTCACCGGGCTGTCGGGGGACATCACGACGGCCAGGGCGCGGGTCGGGCTGTGATTCTTTTCCCGTGCCAGAGCCAGAGACCAGGCCAGTTTGGCCAGGAATTGAAGACATCCTTTTTCCGGACACGGAACAAAGATCAACCACTCGGCGAAGCGGGACTTGATCTTCATGTGTTCGAAAAACTTTTGACTCTCGTACTCGTCAAAGACCTTCACATCGAGCCCGAAATTGTCATCCAACGACATTTCCCGCAGCGCATTTTGAAGGGAATTGAAAGTGCTGAGCGGCTGGCCGTCCTGAACGAGGCAGAGGACGTCCAGGTTGCAACCCCTCAGGCCGGCGGCTGGTGTCAAATCGGGTTCGGTTCGAGCGGGTTCAGTTCGAGGTGGCAAAAGGGTCGCGTTCATTTATGTGACCACCGTACCAGTTCGTGCTGCATCGTAAATTGGAGTTCGGCCTTAATTGCTCTAAAGGTTTCCGCTAGAAACGATTAGGGCGACAGCGGGGCTTCAAGGGCTTAGTCTCGGGCGGCTGATGAGTGAAATCGCCGTGATACGACGCGTTGAAACGCACCCTTCAAGGACGAGGCACGAATCCCTTGAATCGGAACGATGCAGTTGGACTGGCGGGAGCGCGGAATTCATTCTGCGGAAGTGGCCACTTTCCACCGGAGTTTACGCGCTTTTCCATGTCGTCGGCACCCAACACCGTTTTGTGTTTCAGAACCACCCATCGAAATCCACGGCAACCGATTGGCAAATCCACGTTTCCGCGGAATGAATTCCGCGCTCCATCTGCATCGTCCCGGTTGAACGGGCGGTGGCACTGGTGGAATGTATTTGACCGGAAGTGGAACGCCGCGACACTCCAGATTGAACATGACGGCAAAAAAACAACCGAAGGCGGCGGCATCCACCAGCGCGAAACCGTCCGGTTCGAACGCCAAAAAAGTTCGCGCAGCGACGAAACGATCCTCAGCCCGCGCACCGAAAGGGAAGGCCAAGGCAAAGACCGGTTCCGGGTCGAGCGGTCGAAGCAAAAAACGCAACTTTCCCATTGTCGGAATCGGCGCGTCCGCCGGCGGGCTGGAGGCGTTGGAGGAATTGTTCGAGAACATGCCGACCGATACCGGGATGGCGTTTGTGGTGGTGACGCATCAACACCCGGGGCATGCCAGCATGCTGCCGGAGTTGTTGGGCAAAGAAACCGCGATGCCGGTGGTGGACGCGACCGGCGGAACGAAGTTGAAACCGAATCATGTCTATGTGGGGCTGCCGGGCGGGATGCTGGCGATTCTCAACGGCACGCTGCATCGCATGGAGACTGAAAACAAAGAGGCGCCGCGGTTGCCGATTGATTATTTCTTTCGCTCGCTGGCCGAGGATCAGAAGGAGCGGGCGATTGGCATTATTTTGTCCGGCACGGGCTCCGATGGCACCATCGGCTTGACGGCCATCAAGGCGGAATCCGGGATGGCCATGGTCGAACAACCGCAGGCGGCTAAGTACGCCGGAATGCCGTCCAGCGCGATCGCCACGGGGCTGGTCGATTACGTGCTGCCACCGGCCGCGATGCCCAAGCAACTGGTCGCCTACGCCCGAGGGCCCTATGTGCAGGGCGCGGCCGTCGCGGCCGAACCGCCGGCCGTCGCCGCCGAGCCGATGCAGAAGATCTTCGTGTTATTGCGCAACCGCACGGGCAACGACTTTTCCGCCTACAAAAGCAATACGCTCCGCCGTCGCATTGAGCGGCGCATGAACGTCCATCAGATCAAGGACCCCAACCAATACGTCCGCTATCTGCAGGAGAACCCCCACGAGATCGACACCCTCTTCAAGGAATTGCTGATCAGTGTGACGAATTTTTTTCGCGACCCGGACGCCTGGGACGCGTTGGCCGGGCCAATCCAGCGCCTGATAAAATCGCGACCCGACAATTACACCGTGCGGGCGTGGATACCCGGTTGCGCGACCGGCGAGGAGGCATTCAGCCTGGCCATCACGCTGCGGGAGTTGATGGACGATGCCAAACGGCATTTCGACCTGCAGATCTTTGGCACGGATCTCGACGCCCGCGCCATCGAGACCGCCCGAGCCGGTCATTACCCCGACGGCATCGCCGGGGATGTTTCGCCGAAGCGGCTGGAACGTTTTTTCACCCGCGACGACAGCAGCTTTCGGATTCGCAAGGAGGTTCGCGAGATGACCATCTTCGCGCCGCAGAACCTGATCAAGGATCCACCCTTCACCAAGCTCGACCTGATTTCGTGCCGCAACCTGCTGATCTATCTCAACGCGGACCTGCAGAAGAAACTGTTGCCGATCTTTCATTATGCGTTGAAGCCCGGCGGACTGCTGTTCCTGGGGCCGTCCGAGACGATCGGCTCGTTCACCGACCTGTTCGAACCGGTGGACAAGCGTTGGA
>CALBIE010000342.1 GCA_937893495.1 uncultured Verrucomicrobiales bacterium
CAGCCACCCCGATCGATCGGCACCGAAAATCGGATCGTCCAGTGCCCAATCGATCGCGCCTTCCACCCGCAGGTCGCCGGCCTCGGAGTCGATTGTTGAAATGAGTTCCGTATCCCACCGATGCAGTTCCCATTCGGGTTTGAATCCGAGTTTCGAATAAACCGGTTCACCATCCGGCGTCGCGTCGAGTTTAATGCACCGCACTCCTTTCCTTTCAAGATAATCGAGGCAGGTGTTCATCAACGCGGTGGAAATCCCCCGTCGCCGGAAATCCGGATGCACCAGCATCATGCCAATCCACGCGAGGTCGGTTCCGTAACTCGTGATCGTAACTGTTCCAGCCGGTTGACCATCCCATTCCGCAAAGAAGCATCCCTCCGGCTCGTGCTCGATGAACCGTTTCCAGTCCGAAAGCGTTTGATTCCATCCGGCCAATGTCCGGACTTCATCGGCAAACGCCAGATCGCTTTCCCGCAGACACCGGATTTGGAGTTGGCGCGGGCGGGCTTTGCTGCTTTGATCCACGGATCCAATTATGCCCTACCGCATTGAATCCATCGAGGTCTTTGTACGCGAAACACCGCCCGGACGCATGGACTTCGTGCTCGGAAAGCAAAAGCCCACAGGCGGCCCTTCGCCGGCGGTAAAGCCTTCCACCGGCAAGCGTCGTCCCCGCGGGATTCTCGTCTGCAGGATGATCATTTCCGATGCGCAAGGTCGCATTGCCTGGGGAGCATCGGGCGATCGTCCCTCTTTCGGTTGGCTGGACAAGCGACCCAAATACGACAGTGCCGCAAAACTGGATCGATTGCTACGGCTCGTCGAAGCGGCACGGCGCGTCTATCTATCCAATCCGAAGTTTACCACCCCCTTTGAACTATGGCATCGCTGCCTGACGGAAGTGCAGCGCCTCGGACGCGAAATGGATCATGAAGCGCTCTCGGCAAGCTACGCCTCAGCCCTCTTCGAGCGGGCCATGATTGATGCCGTATGCCGATTGCACGAACTCCCGCTGTTTGAGATGTTAAGGCAGGAGAAGCTCGGACTGGACCCGGCTCGAGTCTTTCCAGAGCTGAAGGGCATTCGGTTTTTGAAGATCATGCCGCGCCGGCCACGCACGCACTTTTTCATTCGTCACACCATTGGATTGGGCGATCCCATTCTCGCCGCTGATCAGCCAAAGGAAAAACGGGTCAACGACGGCGAACCCGAGACTTTGGAGGAATACATCCGGCAAGATGGACTGCGCTATTTCAAGGTGAAGGTATCCGGAGACGCGAAGGCGGATCTTGACCGACTGGAACACATCTGGAGCGCGGTCGTGCGCACGGAACAACCAATCGTCACGCTGGACGGCAACGAAAGCGCGAAGGACATCGATGCTTTCGCGAAATTCGTGGAGCAATTTGAGAATCGGATACCGGGAATGTTTCAGCATACCGCCTTCATCGAACAACCTTTGACCCGTTCAGTGACCCATGATCCAGGGACCGCGAAGACCATCCGGCGTATCTCGGAGAAGAAGCAGCTCATCATCGACGAAGCCGATGGCGAAACAAACTCGTTCCACCACGCCTTTCCGATTGGCTACTCCGGCACCTCACACAAAAACTGCAAAGGCTTTTTCAAATCCCTCGTGAATTTCTGTCTCTGCCATCACCTGATGGACAAGACGGGGCGCAACGCCTTTCAATCCGGCGAGGATTTGTCGTTGATGTCGCTTGTGCCACTGCATCAGGATTTCGCCGCGTTGGGGGTCCTCAACATCTCACATTGCGAGCGCAACGGGCATCACTACAGCTACGGCCAGGGACATCTGACCGAGCGGGAAAAGATTCTTGCCGGTGAGCATCATCCGGAAATCTACACGAAACGCCGCGGTGAATTGTTTTTGAACATTCGCAATGGTGAATTGTTTTGCGACTCACTCCAATGCGCCGGCTTCGGTGTGCGCTTCGAGCCAGAATGGGCCGCCATGAGGCCCCTCGGCCGATGGAAACCGGTGTGGTGATCATCGGCGCTCGCTGTTGCCTTCGAGGGCTCGCTTCAAAACCGCCGGATAAGTGTCGCCTGTGGCCGTCCCGGCTCCCTTCATGTGCGCCCCGAAAGTAATGCTGTCCCCGAAGCAGACAATGACGTCGTTCGTCGCCAGATCCGGTCTGATGACATTCGCCACGGCCTCCCCCAGTAATCGATACCCCTCAACCGTCAAATGAACCCCGTCGGGATCGCCCCGGACCAGTTTCTCCATTCCCTCCCGCTCAACCATGTGGCGCAAATCCATCAGAGGTAATCGATTGCTCTGGGCGATCTCTCGAATCGCGCCGTCGTATTTGGCGAGATGCCGGCTGAGTTCATCCCGCTGCGGATGTTTCGGGTGACGCTTCTTTACCACGTCCGGGAGAATCGGATTGGGGGCCACCAAAACGATCGTCTTCACTTCAGCCCGCCGGGCGCGGTCGATCATCTCCTGAAGATTCTTTCGAAACTGCTCCAGTGGAACCAGGCGAGCAGAATTCAGGGCATCATTGATGCCGAAATAGATGACCAGATGATTCGGCTTCGCTGCTACGACATCGCGATCAAACCGTTTCAACCCGTGAGCCGTCGTACTGCCGCCAACGCCTTTGTTCAAAACAGAAACCTCGCCGGCAGCGAGTTCAGATGTGAGAGCAGCGATAGTCAATATTGCAACTATATGTATTTTGAACCGCGTAATCATTATTCTTCCGGCAAGTGGGTGGAAAACTGAACGAACTGAACCTCAGGGGGATACACGAGTCAACATATTCGCCCCAACGTGGTTCGACATCGCCGACTTGCGAGGTTGCGTTTAACCATCTACCATAACCCTGATTGAAAACGATTCCTCAGACGAAAACTGTCGGCAATCGGGTTGGGCCCGAATCAGCCGAGGAAGCGTATCGTCGCTCGGTCGTGATGGAACGGGAGATGAATCGTTTAAATCCCTATCCACGCCCTCGCGGTTTCGTATTCAAGGCCAAAACTTGGCGGGATTTCGAGACGTGGCGGAAGAATCAGGCCAATCCCAGATCCTGGTGAATCGTGGACAAAGAGGTAGATCATCCATTGCTTCGAGTTTGCTCCCTGTTGAACGCGCAGCGGGCAAAATACCTGATAATCGGCGCACGCGCATGCATTCTCCATGGATTGCTGAGAACGACGCAGGACGTCGATATCTTGATTGAGGCGAGTGAGGGGAATTGCGCACTGGTCATCGCCGGGCTTTCGAGACTGGAGGATGGCGCGGCTGCCGAATTAACCCCGCGGGACCTAATCGAAAATGTGGTGATAAAGATTGCCGACGAGGTGGAGGTTGATGTCAGCACTCGTGCATGGAAAGTTGCCTACGAAGATGCAATCGGCACGGCGGCGGAAATCACGATTGACGGCGTTCGCATTCCCTATCTCGGTCTCGACATGCTTATCGCCAGCAAGGAGACGTATCGAGAGCAGGACCGAATCGATGTGCTTCTTCTGCTTGAGTTGAAAGCCAGACGCGATGAAAATGACGCATAGTTGTTGAATTTTCAACCTCGAATCAAAATGAACGCACCCGGGTAGTACTGCAATGAGATACTTTCGGATGGAACATTTTCTGTTTCCGTTTGCTCTGACAACATGGATTTTCTTTTGGAAATCGGAGGCTACGAACTTTGGCGAAGCTAACGGGGAACTTCTGTTTCAGGCGACTT
>CALBIE010000343.1 GCA_937893495.1 uncultured Verrucomicrobiales bacterium
GCCTCCTCCGCAGCCGCTTCCGGGGTTCCAAATTGCAGCACGGTTTCGCCGAGGCGAATTGAACTGGCCGGAGAAATCAGGGCGCTTTCAACCCAGTCACCGTCCACGACAGTCCCATTGGTACTGCGTAAATCCTCGATCCAGATCTCCTCGCCGGATAACTTGATCCGACTGTGTTTTCGCGAGACGGTGGGATCGTCGCCGAGATCGATATCCGGGGCACTGAGCGGGCTCAATCGCCCGATCATGATTTCCTTCCGGTCAATTTCCCGAACAGTCTCTTTCCCGTGATAGGTATAAGCAATGCGCATTTCAGTCGCAAACAATTGACGAGCGCCACTCCCGTAGTCTCAAATAAACCACTACGGCTAGGCTCGAATCTCTTCAGGGATTCTAAGCTCTTGCAAGCCAAGGGCAAGCAAATGCGTGCGGGTTCACGGGCCGACCAGGACTCGGAATAACGCTCTCATGGGAAATTGAATGAAAGACCTTGCCTCATCATCGGTACTGAGCCGCGCTTTTTTGGCGGCCACACTAACCGTCCTCGCATGTCTGCCGAGGCTATGGGTGTGGCAGGAACGGTCGCCCCCCCTTTTCTTCTTCGCGGGAATGCTCGGATGGTCGGCTTTCGCTATGTGGGCCTTCATCCTGGCCTGGCACGAAAAGCACACCAGTGATCCTCCGTTTGCCAGGAACGTCAAACCGCTTGATTGGGCCTGGGTTACCGCCGGAGGTGGATTGGCTTCCGTCTGCTTCTATTTCTGGTCCGATCCGGTGATTCGCCGGCTTTTCCCGAATGAACTCCCAATTTCCTTTCCCGAAACGAGTGCATTCATTCTATTCTATCTCAGCTTCACTCAACTATTCCTCGTGTTTGCCCCAGTGGCGTTCTTCGCTCGTCTTGGAGCCCGTAGGAGGGTTCTTATTACGTTGGTTGTAGGTTTGAATGTCATCGTCCTTTTGATCAAACTCACCTCATCCGCCGAACAACCATCCGCCGCTTTGACAGTCTTTCTGTTGGTATCACGAGCGGTCCTCTCCGGTATCTCGACAACCCTTTATCTTCGTGGTGGCATTTGGTTGGTTTGGTGGTGGGCGTTACTGCTGCAGCTCCGATTATTTATTCCCATTTCGGAAAATCCGTTTTAATTCGCCAAAAAGTTCTCGCGTGACTCGTGCCTTTGTTTTAGATCCTGCCAAGTTAATCCCGTAAACGAATCCAATCCCAATACAAGTTATGGCAAAAAAAGTCGGAATTGTCGGAGTGGGTCGCATGGGTGCCAATATGGCCCGGCGGCTCAAAGAATGTGGTTACAAGGTCAGTGCGGTCTATGACGTCCGCAAAGCGTCAGCCGTAGAGTTGGCTGCCGAAATCGGATGCACGGCTGCCTCCACCCTGGCGGAGGTCACGGATCTTTCCGATATCATCATCACGGTCGTGACTGATGATCGAGCAATGCTGTCAATTTTTGGCGGCAAAAAAGACAATCTGTTGAAAGGCAATGCCAAGGGTAGGGTTTTTATCAATTGCGCGACGGTTACTCCCAAAGTGCATGTGCAGGTCCAACGCATGGCTCGCCGCAAGGGCGCTGACTCGTTGGAAGCCTGTATGGCCTCCAGCATCACTCAGGCGCGCACCGGTACGTTGTATCTCATGATTGGGGGCGACGCCAGGACATTCAACCGCGTCAAACCACTACTGACCAAACTGAGCGACGAAGGCAAACTGATGCGTTACATCGGCAAGGCCGGCAAAGCCGCTGAAGTGAAGGCGCTCGTCAACATGGTCATGAACATCAACACGGCGGGTCTGGCCGAAGGGCTCGGCCTGGCCAAGGCGCTGGGGCATGATTTGAAGCTGGTGATGGAAATCTTCTCCCAGACGGGCGCCAATTCCCGCGTGCTCGTGACCGATGGCGAGGACATGATGAATCGCGAACACGATTGTTATTTCTCAGCGGATCATGCCGCCAAAGATTCCGGCATCGCCCTTTCACTTGCCCGGACAAAAAAAATCGCGGTTCCGTTGGCAGACGCCACGCTCAAACAGTATTCACAGATGAAGAAGTTGAAGCTCGGGCATCTCGATAAATCCGGCATCGCGGAACTGACCTTTAAAGGCCGCGGCGGCAAAGGATTGAAGAAGTAATCAGGTTCACGGCAAAGACTTGGCAGCAGGAAGCGGAGGCAAAACCTCCGCTTCTTTTTTGTATCGGCAAGATGATTTTCCGAAAATCTTCAAGAAAACTTCGAAACGCAGTCAATCAATCCAGTTACCCATACTGGGTTTAGACTGAATCGTTTGCGGCGGAAACAAGTTCAGAATCCCAACCTCCCCGTTCAGCCGGTAGCAACACGGGATCCTCCGTTTCCTCGCCCGCCACCACATCCACCTCCACGCTCAAGGTATGCTCGCCGCTGCCTTGTATGACTCCGCGAAGCGGACTGATATCGCCGTAGTCACGGCCCCACGCAACGGTGACGTGACGCATGGAGGGAATACATCCGTTCGTCGGATCAAGGTCCAGCCAACCGACACCGGGACAGAAAAAGGACACCCACGCGTGCGAGGCGTCCGTGCCGACCAGCTTTTCCTTCCCGGCCGGCGCATCGGTTTCGAGATACCCGCTGACATACCGGGCGGGCACTCCGATCGAGCGCAGGCAGGCAATTTGGAAATGGGCAAAATCCTGACAGACCCCACGCCGGTTCTCCATCACTTCCCCAACCGGCGTCGAAACGTTGGTGGCGGAAGGATCGAAGGCAAACTCACGGAAGATTCTTTCCGTTAAATCCACGGCGGCCGACAGCACCGCCCGGCGGGGCTTGAAACTGACTTTGGCAAAGTCGGCTATATCTCCGGAAATTTTGACCATCGGCGAATCATAGACGAACTCCATTGCCTCGAGTCCGCTGCCGGAATGATCGCCCTGCACGATGCCGCGTATCAGATCCCATGGCGGCGTCTCGTCCGCATCCGGCACGAACTGGGGTGCCACGGCAACCCGGCTGATCGATTCGACGAACAGCCGCGTGTGTGCTTTTTCCACCGTTACGAAGTGACCCGCGTTGCCAAAATAGTCGCGATGCTCGCTGATTACCGCCGTTTCCGGTTCAATCCGCAATGCATGCGACAGGCAACGTTGATTCGGCAGGTCGCGCGGCCGCAAGCGGAGCATGTGATACGAAACTGACACGCTGCCGACGTACTCGTACGTGGTGCGATGCGAAATGTCGTACGCAAGATATTTCATCCGGGAGTGACGCGTGAATGGGTCAGGCTGAAGTAACGAATCGTCACCGCTTCCGACACCGTCTCCAATGACCGTTGAATGGATTCAAAGTATTCCTCGACCACGGTCGTCCGCCCGGTTTTGACCGCCTTGGCCAGCGCACCCAGTTGTCGTTGAGTCAGTACTCTTTTGATTTCCTCCAGACCCACCCGCTCTTCCAGATACTCCGCACCTTCCATTGCCCCGGGAAAATTGCGGATGTGACGCAACATCTCCCGAATCTGAAACATCAGCGTGCGCGGATTGGTGTCATCGCGCATCAGCACGTCGAGCAACGAAACAACTTCCGGTTGCGAGAAATAGCGACGGCGATACGTCAACGCGCTGTCGCAGATTTCCAGCAACGGATTAAACAACAGCTCGGGTCGAGCGCCGGTCAGCACGGCACTGACCAGCTTGCCCAGATTCGATGCCCGTTCAAGCCGGCGACCGAAATCAAGAAACCGCCATTCCGGACCCCGCGTCATGCTTTCCATCGCCATGCCGCTCAATGCAGCCAGCTCGACCACCAGGTCGTGGATTGAGGCCTGTGCCACCGTCAACGGCAGACGGGTCGGGCGGTCGCCGGGATACTGTCGCAACCCGGTCAGGATTCGCCAGGTATCGCTGGAAAAACGGTCCCTCACTCTGCAAACAGTCTGGCGCGTCTTGCTGAGCAAATTACAAACGCCATCCGGCACCGCAGGATCGTAGAGCAAATCGAGCACCGCACTCTCCAGCCACTCAAGGTCGGGCGGTTCAACGGGCTCCTCCGGAAGCAGTTCCAGGATGTGAAATACTTTCGCCAACTCATTCACCTCCCCCAACATCCCGCCGCCCGGCGCGTCGTTGAGCCGCGACACCATGCAGCGCAGGATCCGCAGCGTTTGTTCAAGCCGTTCGGCATAGCGCCCCAGCCAGAACAGATTGTCCGCCGTTCGACTCGGCACCCCGGTCAACATTCGTTCTGCGGGTCGGGATTCCAATTCTATCGGGGGTTGAAACCCCGTGGCCGGCGCACCACCACCGAGCACCCACGTGTCCTTGCTTCCGCCGCCGATTTGCAGACCCGTGACCGGATTGGTCGAGGAAGCTGACACTTTGGTCAAGGCGCCGGGCATCACGATGTACGAGTTGCCACGTACGGCGACGTAAACCCGCAGCACGATCGGGCGCGATTGGATATGATCTCTCACCCACACGGGCGCATGTGAAAGATTGACGACCGATTGACCGATGTACTCATGCGGGCGGGCACGAATGCGAGCCTTCAATTTGGCGCACTCCTCCGCGCTCAACTCGGCACCGCTCACGGTTTTGCGTTTGCTGGTGGGAAAGGCGCCCTTGATAATCATTGATTCAAGGTTTTCCATGACGTGACCTTGTTCCCGCGCCTGACCGCACCACCACGTTCCCGCCGATGGTAATTGCAAATCTTCGCCGAGCAGATGCTGGCAGAGTCCCGGCAAAAACGGCAGCAACGCGGGAGTTTCCACGACACTCGCCCCAAGGCCGTTGGAGATCAGAACATTTCCGGCCCGCGCGGCTTCGACCAATCCCGGAACTCCCGAAAACGAGTCGCCGTCCAGTTCCAGCGGGTCGCAAGCCACGTCGTTGACCCGTCGCAAGATCACGTCAACCCGTTGCAATCCTTCGACGGTCTTGACGAACACCTTACGATCTCGCACAGCCAGATCCGCGCCTTCGGCCAGGGTAAATCCGAGGAATCGCGCCAGCAGTGAATGTTCATAGTAGGCTTCGTGATGGGGTCCGTGGGTGAGCAAGACAATCCGCGGCCAGAACGTCTTGGACGGCGCCATTTCGCAGAGCGTCTGCCGGAGTGCGGAAAAGAAAAAATTCAGTCGTTGCACCTGCTCACCGCGAAAGGCGTCCTGAAGCAACCGGGCGACGATGGTGCGATTCTCAAGCGCGTAACCCATTCCACTGGGAGTCTGCGTACGATCATCAAGCACCCACCAGAAACCATCCGGCGACCGCGCCAGATCCACCGCCAGCAGGTGAAGCCAGGCGTCATTGGGCACGCGGATGCCACGGCACGGACGCAGGAAGTTTGGATTGGCGTACACCAGCGCGGAAGGAATAAACCCGTCGCGCAGCAATCGCTGGGGCCCCAGATAGAGATCGTTGACGATGTGGTTGAGCAGCCTGGCTCGTTGAATAATGCCGCTCTCAATCCGTTTCCATTCATCCGCGCTGACGACAAACGGAATGGGGTCCAGTTCCCACGGACGCTCGGCCTCTTTGTTTTCGTCCAGTGCGTTGTACGTGACGCCATGGTCGCGCAGAATCCGACGGCCATTTTCCCACAGGCCGGAGAGTTCTTCCGCGCCGAGCGACTGGAGGTTTTGCACGAGCGACGCCCAGTGCGGCCGCACAATTCCCGGTGCGGAAAAGGCTTCGTCAAACGACCCGGCCGGCGGTTGGTAACTTTTAAAGAGCCCACTCACGCGATTCTTCGCCGACGACTTGATAATCGGGACCGACATTCGCAAGCAAGGCTAACTGGTCCGGTCCGGCGATTCAATCCGTCTTGCGAGTCGAGTTGAATCAATTTCGTTTGCCGGGAATCGCCTCGATCAGGGAGTGGATTCGCCGAAACGGAGATGCGCGCTTTGCGCCTTGACCGGAGCGCCGGCATGTTGCCGGCTTGAACGTTTCGCTGTGCGCGAAATTGAATTCCAATCGGACCCGCGCTGTTGGAATGATTGGTTTAAGCCGACTGCAAGCCGGCGCTCCGCGATCGGTTCAGGAGAGGGATTGAGGGTGCGGTGTCGATTGGGAATTTCCAATGCCACAATCGGCATTCCGCACTCTCGATTCCAAGCTAGCCTGCTCCCTTGAAAAAGGGCACATTCTGCCGCGACCAGTTCCTTCAGAAAGTCACCCTTGCCGGCGGCGGCCTGCGTGATACACTGCTTGTGTTTGCGCCGCTTTCACGGGCCATGAATATTCGAGCCAGCTTCACTGAGCCACCAAAAGAGGGAAGTTCTGCATTTCGATACGGATTTCTTGCCGTCTGCCTGCTGTTGCTCGCGTTCCACATTCACTGGCGGCTTGGTCTTTCTCCAGACTACCCCTATGACCGAAACGGAAATGGCGTAGTCGCGCTCATGCTGCTGTTTAATCATTTGGCTTTTCAGTTCCGGTGGAACACTTCTGTCACGATCTCACTTCGTTTGTTGGCCTTGGCCTGGCTTTCCTTCGGTTGCTTTTACTTTCTTTATTAATCTCACATTCTTTACCCCTGACGAATGAAGCATAGCTTTGATTCGGAGTGCAGCGGAGACATCAAAACCATGCCTGGGTGAATCCGCCGTCGCTTTCAACGACCGCGCGCCTCACCTGTGTCTGGCGGGCCGCCAGACACGACAGGCCGGCGGCCTGTGCTCCCCTTTTGTTCTCCGCGGAACTCTGCCACGAAAAGCGCATTGGAAGGTCCTGAGCAATCGAAATCCTGATCCTAAGCTCCATCAGGCCGAGAGATTTCATTCCCGAGTTCCCCGGAATCAGCAGCGCCGTCACGTTTGGCAATGAGCAGGATGGAAGCGTTCGCTTCGCCGAACACATTCATTGGTCGCGGATCAGCTGACCGAACCCGGTTGTTGGTTCTCATCTGGCGTCTTGCGGGCCAGAAAGGTTTCAAAAATCGCGACGCCGACCTCGTTCAACTGATCCTGGAAGCCATCGAGATATTCGTGCAGTCCGCGCAAGATGATTTCTTCGACGGTCGTATAGGTCAGTTCTGAGCAGAGTTGTCCAAGCAGTTTTTCCGCCCGGTTGGCGACCTGCCCGTGCGGTTTCCCGGAAATTGCGTGCAGCGAATCGTTGGCTTCATTCAGGCAGAAGCGAGCGGCGCGGGGAAATTCGTGATTCAGCAGGAGGAATCCGACAATGCCCTCGGGCGTGATGTGCCCTTCGGCCTGCCGGTACATTTCAAAACCACTCGCCGAGCGCAAAACCGCCGCCCATTGAATGTCATCAAACGGCGTTCCCACATCGTTCGCCGAGCGCAGCAGGATGAAGTATTTGACATCCAGAATGCGCGAGGTTTTGTCGGCGCGTTCCAGCATCCGTCCGAGATTAGCGAAATGCCACGGCTCTCCCTGGGTCATGGTTGAGTCGGTCAACCCCATGAACGTGTTCGTCCCCCGCCGGATCTGTTCGAAAAACCGGTTCATCGATTCGATCTCCGCCGGGCGCGAAGTGACGTCTTTCACGAACAGATAAAACTCGTTCAACTGCTCCCACATGGAGGAGCTGATAATCTCGCGCACCGTGCGGGCATTCTCGCGCGCCGCGCGCAGACAGGAGAGAATCGAGTTGGGATTCTCTTCATCGAAAGTCAGGAAATTCACCACATTCTCCTGGGTCGCGGTCCCATATCGCTCGGCGAAGTCTTCATGATCGCCGGAGGTGTTCACCAGCGGTTCCCACTGGCGTTCCAGGCCGATGTCCGCATCGAGAATCAGGTTGAGATTGACATCAACAAAACGCGCGACGTTGTCCGCCCGTTCCACGTAGCGGCTCATCCAGTAAATCGATTCGGCAACTCGGCTTAGCATGTCACATTATCTGCGTCATTACATCCGGCGTGTTGGTCGCCGTCGGTTCGGTCATCACCCAGGTATCTTTGCTCCCGCCGCCCTGCGACGAGTTGACCACCAGGGAACCTTTTCGCAACGCCACCCGGGTCAATCCACCGGGCATCACGTAAATGTCTTTTCCGTAGAGAATATACGGTCGCAAATCCACGTGCCGCCCTTCGAGGTGATTACCGCAAATCGTCGGTACGCGCGAAAGAGAAAGAGTCGGTTGCGCAATGTAGTTGCGCGGATTTGCCTTCAACAGGCCCGCGAACTCGTTCCGCTCCTTCTTGCTGGCCGCCGGACCGATGAGCATGCCGTAGCCGCCCGATTCATTCGTGGGTTTGATCACGAGTTTTTCCATGTTCTCAAGCACGTATTTCAATTCCTTTTCCTCCGCGCAGATATGGGTCGGCACGTTGGGAATAATCGCATCCTCGTCGAGATAATATTTGATGATGCGCGGCACGTAGGTGTACACCGCCTTGTCATCCGCCACACCCGTTCCGGGAGCATTGGCCAGCGCCACATTTCCCGCCCGATAGGCCCGCATCAGTCCCGGCACACC
>CALBIE010000344.1 GCA_937893495.1 uncultured Verrucomicrobiales bacterium
TGCAGCGACCAGTATCGCAGACGATGCGTAAGAAATCCCCACACCAGGAACAGACCGACTGAGACCAGATAAAATGACGTCTTGTTGAATAGTATCGATTTTACGTGGAGGGCATGGTCCGTGTCTGGATCGGCAATTCTCATCCATGGATAAATGTGCTCTGCCAGCAACAAAATCGGGACAAACAGGATCAGCATCGCAGGACATAACAGACAAGCAATATGCTCCAGAAAGCGCCGAATCGGAACAATCCATTGAGCATCAAACAAGTGATGAATAATCACTAAAAACAACGAACCCAGCCCCAGGCTCAGGAAAAACATGAACGCCGTGAGATAGGCAAATCCAAATCTTTTCAAAAACGTTGGCTCGCCAGCCGGTCCAAACTTGCCGGCATGACTATCCACCGCAATGATATGAGTCGCTTCGCTGGCAACAGGTTTCACTTCATGTTTCGCTTCGGATGCGGCAACCAGGCCGCTAAACACCGGCCCGAACAGGCAGCCGGCCAGTAACAGAGCCACGACGACTCGGCTCCAGCTCCTGATCGAATAAATGGTAAACTGCGAACAACTCATAATCGGTTAATTCAACTCGTCTCTGGTGTCAGCCGGCACATCTTCCGGCAGTGCAAGTCTGCTGCGCTGCAACGCCCGCACGTAAGCCACGATCGCCCATCGATCCTGAATCACGATATTAGGGCCATAGCCACCCATGAGATTCTTGCCGTGGGTAATCGTGTTGAAGATTTCGCCGTCGGCCAGTCCGACAATGCGCGGATCGTGAAGGGTAGCCACGACGGCCATTCCGAATTTCTTCGTAATACCATTGCCATCCCCGAGCGCGCCGTGACAAGGGCGGCAACTGATACTGTAGCGTTGCCTCCCCCGCATCATCAGCGATTCATTCACAGCCACGGGGATGACATCCACGAAATTCGTTGTTCCCGGAATTTTGCCATTGTTGACGACGTTATCCTCCCAATGGCTACCACGGGCAACTGTTCCGGAGACAAACGTTTGCGAGGTTCGTTCATTGCCAAAGAATCCATTGGGATGTTGCGGGCGAAATTTCACCTGCCGCACCATGTCATTGAAGATTTCAATCGACGGTTTTCGGGACACTTCCCCCCGTTTACCCGCGATCAGGAAAACTGCTGCAACGGTCAAAATAAGGCCTGCTAGAAAGTATCTCATCTATTCCTCCACAAACTCGATGTGCTTGCTGCCGGCAGACTCGAGCAACTCGCGGGTTTCAACTTCCGAATAACGGGGATCGGATGATTCAATCACAACGATAAACTTGTCGTGAGTGGCGCCCTGGCAAAATGTGCGGTTGGCCAGCAACGGATGATGCAATCGCGGCAATCGGTTTAAAAACAGCATACCAAACAGCGAACCAAAGGATGCCAGCAAAATGGTGCACTCGTAGGCCACGGGAAACGAATAGAACGGACTGAACATTGGCTTGCCGCCCACGACAATCTGGTAATCCACGGCATTCATCCACCAGATCATTAACATGCCCAGAGTGTAACCTGAAAGCCCACCGATAAAGGTGAACCATCCAACTTTGGAGTTCTTCAGCCCCATGGCTGCGTCCATCCCGTGAACCGCAAACGGAGTGTGAACGTCCCAGCGCTTGTAACCTGCATCACGAACTGTTTCAGCGGCATGCATCGCGTCGGCCGGCGTTTCAAATACGGCCATCACGCCGTGGATATCCCGGGTGTCCATCACCTTCTCCGGCACCGTGGCGGTAGCCTGAGCATTCTTCCGGGGAGTTTTTTTCTTTCTTGGAACCGCGCTCATTAATGATTCTCTCCAACTCTGGCTCCACCCTGCGGATGATGCGGATCCGCTTGCGGGGTTACACCTTTCACTTCCGAAATTGCAATCATCGGCAGAAACCGCATGAACAACAGAAATAAGGTCATAAACAGACCGAAGCTGCCGATAAACGTGCAGATATCCACCCAGGTCGGGGAGAAATAACCCCAGTTGGCTGGCAGGTAATCCCGATGCAACGAGGTCACGATGATGACGAATCGCTCAAACCACATCCCGATGTTCACCACGATTGAGATAATGAATACCAACACCATGTTGGTCCGGATTTTTTTGAACCAGAACAAATGCGGCGAGATCACGTTACAGGTAATCATCGACCAGTACGCCCACCAATAGGGACCAAACGCACGATTCTGGAACGCATACAACTCGTAGGGGTTGCCACTGTACCACGCAATGAAGAATTCCATCCCGTAGGCGTATCCAACCATTGAGCCGGTCGCGAGAATCACTTTACACATCAACTCGACGTGGCGTTTGGTGACAATGTCCTCAAGTTTACAGAGGGTCCGCAGGGGAATCATCAGAGTCAGCACCATACCAAAGCCCGAAAAGATAGCACCGGCCACGAAGTAAGGCGGGAAAATTGTCGTGTGCCATCCGGGCAATTGCGACACGGCAAAGTCGAAGGACACGATTGAATGCACCGACAGCACCAGTGGCGTGCTCAATCCAGCCAGTAACAAATAGGCCTTCTCATAATTGCTCCAGTGACGATTGGAACCGTTCCAACCGAGGGCGAACAGTCCGTAACAGAACTTACGAATCTTGGTTTTGCACCGATCACGAATCGTCGCCAGATCGGGCACGAGACCGGTGTACCAGAACAACGCTGAAACAGTGAAGTAAGTCGAGACGGCAAACACGTCCCACAACAACGGCGAACGAAAATTCGGCCAGATGTCGTACATGTTGGGAATTGGCGGCAGGAACCAGGCCGCGTACCAGACGCGCCCGGTGTGAATCACCGGGAAGATGCCCGCGCAGATCACTGCAAATATCGTCATTGCTTCGGCTGCCCGATTGATCGACGTGCGCCACTTCTGACGCAGCAAAAAGAGAATGGCGGAAATAAGAGTTCCGGCATGGCCGATGCCGATCCAGAAAACGAAGTTGGTAATGTCCCATGCCCAGGCAACCGGCTGGTTCAATCCCCAGACACCGACACCGGTTGAAATCAGGTACGCGATGCAGACAAACATCATCGTCATGATCGCCGCACTGATGCCAAAGGCCGGCCACCACCATTTGGGTGTCTTGCCTTCGACGATTCCGGCGATGTGATCGGATATCCACCCGATGCTGTGGTTGTTATGCACCAGCGGCTCGCGCTCCAGCTCGAGTGGAGGGGGCGCGATATGGACGGGTGAATTATGAGCAGCACTAGCCATCAGTGCGCTCCTTTCTGTGCACTGTGCTCCACAAAAGGATCACCATTTCTTTCCCGGTATTCATCCAGAGAGAACGGGTATTCGCGAGTGCCCGGCATGGAGGGATTTGGATTACGAACCTTGGCCAGGTAGGTCAGGCGCGGGTTCGTGTCCAGGAAGCCAAGCACGGCATAGTCACGTTGCTGTTTTTTCAGTTGCGACACTTCGCTCTCAGGGTCGAGCAGGTTGCCGAAAACGATTGCCTCCGCCGGACAAGCTTGCTGACAAGCGCTCTTCACGGCACCTTCTTTCACCTGTACGTCGTTTGAGTTACGAGCTTTTACTTTCTGCGAAATCTTTGCTTGTTCGACTCGTTGCACGCAGAAAGTGCATTTTTCCATCACGCCGCGCATCCGGACGGACACGTCGGGATTCTTCGCCATCGCCAGGATATCAATTTCGTCCTGCGGACGCTCGGCGAAGAAATTCAAAGTCAGCAAATCCTTGAGGCCGATGTTATTGTAAATCTTCTCCAACGGACGCTTGGTGTAATCGAACCAGTTAAAGCGTCGGACCTTCCAGGCGCAGTTGTTCGAGCAATAGCGAGTACCGACGCAGCGGTTATAGGCCATCACATTGACGCCCTCGGTGTCATGCACGGTCGCATTCACCGGGCAGACGCTTTCGCAAGGAGCCGACTCGCAGTGCTGACACATCATTGGCTGATTCACGACCTGAACATCGTCAATCCAATCGTGTTTCCACTGGTCTTCGTCATGAGCGGTCGTCGGGACCTTCATCGACTTCGCCGGTTCCCCGGCGTAATAACGATCAATTCGCAACCAATGCATTTCGCGGCCCGCCGTCACCTGGCGCTTACCTACGATCGGCACGTTGTTTTCGCTCTGACAGGCTATCATGCAAGCCGAGCAGCCAACGCAGGAATTCAAGTCGATCGACATCCCCCACTGATGCACGTCGCTCTTCAGAATCTTGTTCTTCGATTCGTAGGGATGTTCGTAAATCTTCTTCGGCTTGCCATCTTCACCTTTCGGCACATGGTCCATGTGAGCCTCTAAATCCATGTGATGAGCAAAGTCCGGCTTCTTGAAATACTGTTCGAGATTCGCTTCGCGAACAATCGGACGCCCGTGAATACCCCAGTGTTCCTGAGTGCATGCGAATTTGTGCGTTCTACCGGAACCCGTAATCGTGGCACCTTGCGCCACATCCATCGCTTCCGATGAACGAATGAGGGTCGCGTTGAAGCCAACCGGCTTACCATCAAAAGTGCCGATGCGCCCGGCCCGTTCGCGACCAAAACCAAGAGCAATTCCGATGGTTCCTTCAGCCTGCCCGGGCTGCACCCAGACCGGAGCCGTGACTGTGCGACCACCGAGAGAGACCGTGACCACCTCTTCATTCGTCACGCCAATCTGTCCGGCGGTGACACGGCTGATGAGCACCGCGTTGTCCCACACCAGTTTAGTGACTGGATCAGGCATTTCCTGAAGCCATCCGTTGTTGGAGTAGCGCCCGTCATCCACTCGATAGTCGCGGTGGAAAATCACTTCCAATTGCTGACTGCTCGGTAATGCCTGGAGGGTAATCTTGGCGATCGCATCGACCACCGGCCCCAAATTGAATTTGGAGTTTACCGGCTGATATTGAGAACCCGCCAGATAGCCATCATGCAGGAATTTCTTCCACTTCTGACTCAGCGGATCAGCACCGGCAATCGTGCGGAAAGTTTCCTGCACGACATCGTGAGGTTTGTAAGCGGCTTCGCCCAACAACCGCGCGAGCACCTCCAGTTCCGTCACTCCGTTCCATAAAGGCGCAATCAGTGGCTGTACCGGAGCCAGGGTGCCATCCGTAGTCCGAACATCGCCCCATGATTCGAGCCAATGCGCTTGTGGAATCGAGTAATCGGAAACTTCGTAGGTTTCGTCTTCCGACAAGCCCAACCGAATCACCGTCCTGGCCTTGCGCTGGGTTGTTTTCCAATCCAGATCGGTGGGGGCACTGTAAACGGGATTTCCACCGAGAACAATCAGCGTGTCAATATGACCGGCATTCAATTCGGCAGCCAACTGCTTAATCGACTTCGCTCCCTCGGGTTGCACCGGGTTCAGTGAAACTGTTTTCCCATACGCCTCCAACGCCTCGTTGATGGTGTTGACAATCAGATGCACAACCAGCGGTTGCCGATGTCCCGCCATGACCAGCGATTGCCCCTTATTCGCAACCAAATCAAGCGCGCACTCACTGGCCCACTGAGAATTGCCTTTAAAACCCTGACTTAACCGCGCGAGCTCTGACATCAAATCCCGCCCGCCATTGAAGCCCGCTTTGGTCAATACCTCCATCGCCAAACGAGCCGCCAGTTGCACGACCTGACTGGAAGCCAGTCGAAGGCGGTGATCGGCGTTCGCGCCAGTCTGCGACATCAGCGGTTCGACCACATAAAGCCGACTGATCAATCGATTACTCTTAGCTTTATCCGGTCCGGCAATCTTACGTCCGGCAGCGAAACCACGAATGTGGCGATGACTGTCTTCTTCGGTGCCCAGAAAATCGCAATCAAGCGAAACAATTCGTTTTGCCTGATCAATCTTGAAATAGGGTTCAACATTCTGCCCCACCACCGCGCTGGCCGCTTTTCGATGGATGGAAAAATCAACTGGCTCGTAGGTGGACCAGATCGCCTGCGGAAACTTCTGCTGAAGCCCCGCAACCAACCGGGCGCGTGAAGGCGAACTGGTTTGCTCAGCGAGAATCGCGAGCCCTTTCCCCTGCGTTGCGCCAAACTTAATCCCCGTCGCGCCCACCAAATCCATTACTTCCTCGGCCTTCGCGTCACCCTTGTTCCGGGTAAATCGCCGCGCCCGATCCGGGTCGTAAAGCGAAAGAATCGCGGCCTGCACAAAGGCATCCGTGCCGCCATTGCTGTCTGGATGCTCGGCATTACCCTCGATTTTGACTGGCCGACCCTCGTGCGACTTCACCACCACCGGAATTCCACCGCCGCGCGTCGGCATGGCCGAGGCGAAATATTGGGCGACTCCGTGAATGTAATCATCCGGCTGCTTGGCGAACGGGTAAATATGCTCCTCGGGCCGGCGACAGCCCGTCAACCCGACACCGCCCAACGCCATGGACGCGGACATCAGCTTGAGGAAATCGCGACGCGATGCTTCGTCCGGGGCTTCATCCACGCCCACCGGAAACTCACCCTCTGCCCAGAGCTGGGCTTCAGCGTTCTGACGCGGATCTTCTGAACTGCGAAAATAAGCAGGGCCGCCGTTGCGACCAGTCATTGCGGATGAGTCGTTTTTCATCGATGGCAAACAGAACAGCTATCGCCGGGAAGCACTTTCCAATCGTGCACGAGTTTGGCACCGTGCTTTTCAAACCCTTCCGGCGCTTTCCAATCTAAATCATATACCTTGTCCACCGGGCGAATGTTTGGCGCCGGGTTGCGATGACACTCCAGGCAAAAAGGCATTCCCAGCGACTCGACCTGCCGGACTTCGTCCATTTTGTTCACCGCCCCGTGACAATGCACACAACTGATACCACGATTGACATGAACCGAGTGATTAAAGAAGACGTAGTCAGGGGTTTTATGAATCTGCACCCACGGAATCGGCTTCCCCGTCTGGTAACTCTCCCGAACCAGCGCCAGTCGCGGGTCATCTTTGAGCACCTGATTGTGGCAGTTCATGCAGGTGTTCGCAGCCGGGATGTTTGAATACCAGGATTTCTCCACGCCGTTATGACAGTAGCGGCAGTCCAACCCCAACTGGTCCGCGTGAATCGCATGGGAAAAAGCGACCGGCTGGATTGGCTGGTAACCCGGACGCGTATACTTCGGGGAGAAGTAATAGGCGACCCCGTAGGTCGCCGCGCCACCGACCAGAATAGCACCCGCGATGATCATCGCAGGCAGTTTGTTTGTCCACTTCGGAAATACGTCCGACATCTGTTACTCCAGCCAGTTACAAATTGTTCACACGACCGCGACCCGATTAAAACCATGCCAGTTTTCACCGGGAAATTGCACTCCAAGAATGACCGACCGAAACGTCCGGGCCCGAGCGCGGGAGTTGTTCTAAACGATCTGAAAACCCAGTCAATAGTATTTGTGAAAATTTTCACGAACTCCGCTTTAAGTTCCTCTTCATCACTACTTTCGCGCTTCTGATGCTGCTGATCGGCAGAGTCAAACCGGTTGGGTTGCGCAGGGCCAAACCGACCCGGATCTGCGGGTGAGTGACCTTCGTTAACCCTCGCCAAGTCCCGTCCCCATCCAGTTGCCGCACCCAGCGCCTATCCACCCGAATCACTCCAAATCGCGCGCTGAAAATCAGTCCTTGGGCTTGAGGGACAGCACGACCGGAATCGATTTTTCGACCAGGAAAAGCAGGACTTGAGATGGTGCCGTAACAGGCTTGAAATCCAGCATTCGCGACTGGGAATTTTCACTCCGCCAGATGGCACGCCGCATGATGCCCGCTATCGACCTCGCGTAGCAATGGCACCTCCGTCTTGCAACGGTCTTCAGCCACTGGACAGCGAGGATGAAATGGACACCCGCTCGGCGGGTCAATCGGGGACGGCACGTCGCCCGGCAAAATGATTCGCTTGCGTTTCGATTCGGGATCCACTTCCGGAATTGCCGATATCAACGCCTGCGTGTACGGATGCTTCGGCGAATCCACGATAATTTTCGCATCGCCCTGCTCCACCACCTTACCCAGATACATCACCACGACACGTTTACTGATGTGCTTCACCACCGCCAAATCGTGCGCGATGAAAAGGTATGCAAGTCCATGCTCCTGCTGCAGGTCCTGCAGCAGGTTGATTATCTGAGCCTGCACCGAGACGTCCAGGGCACTGACCGGTTCATCGCAGACAATCAACCCGGGCTTGACCGCGAGCGCTCGCGCGATGCCAATTCTTTGCCGCTGTCCCCCGCTGAATTCGTGGGGATATCGCTGGGTATGTTGGGGGTTCAATCCGACGTCTTCCAGCAACCGGGCTATCTGTTTGTCCTTTTCCTCGCGAGACGACGTCAACTGGTGAATGTCAAAGGCTTCACCAATGATCTGCCCGACCGTCATGCGCGGATTCAACGACCCATACGGATCCTGAAAAATCATTTGAAATTGCCGACGTAATGCGCGCAACTCCGAGCCCCCCATCGTGGTAATGTCTTTCCCATCAAATATCACTTTACCTTCGCTCGGATCGAGCAAACGGATGATGGCGCGCCCCAGTGTGGTTTTACCGCATCCGCTTTCGCCGACCAATCCGACCGTTTCGCCAGGACCGACAGTAAGTGAAACGTCGTCCACTGCCTTCACCCACGCCTTCACACGGCTGAATAGCC
>CALBIE010000345.1 GCA_937893495.1 uncultured Verrucomicrobiales bacterium
GGCCCCATACCGGCGGGATGCGCGTAGGCATTAAATTCGTCGTATCCGTAAACAATCGCAGCGACTGGGTCCGCTGCGGTGATCCGATGCGCACCCGGGTCTACTGTCACTTGAAACCCGACCAGGCCTCCGCCGACAGCATACGTGGCCAGGAGATTCGGCGAACCAACAACCGGAGCCCCATCGAGCTGAAGATTCGTCGCGCTCGTTCCGCTGACGACCACGTTGACATAGTTGCTTAGAAAACCGTTCGCCGGCACGCAGAACGTGTGGGCGGTCCCAAAGAGGGCAACAGGTGGAACCGTGACCATAAACGGATCGGCGTTGGCATTGTTGTCGAAGTCCGAGCTCGGCGAATACTGGGCCGCAAACACCGGCTTGTCGGCAGTGATCAATGCGGGACCGGCAACCCACCACTCAAACCATTGTCCGCGGTTGAGCGTGACAGCGGACGGTGTGCTGTTGATCTGCACGAGCGTGCCAGGTTGCGAAGCGACCACACGCACCACAGAACCGAGGCGCGAGGCGAGCGGAAGCGTTGCAAATCTGACTCCCCATGCCTCGACTGGCAAAAGCTGCTCCACCACCGTATTGCAAAAGAACGTCGTGGACGACGGGATGCTCGCGCAAGCATGGCCACCAAAAACCGCCACCGGTTTGGAGGAGGTGATGATCGTGCCGGACAGATCGGCTGGTGCCGCATTCGTATTGCGCAATTGGTAAACATCGCCCTGCTCCAGCGTAATATTGAAAGGCACACCACCCGCATGCGAACCGGTCGCGACCGACGGCGTAATGGTCACGAGCGTTTTGTTCTCACCAGCCACCACCGCGAACTGAGTGCCGTTGAGCTCCGGCGCATTCTCCTGAACGTTTTGGTATCCGAGCACGATGTATTCGCGGCCCCACATCGGCTTGGGCAGCGCGAGAAACGAGTCGGCTGTGAACTCGACGTAGTTCATTCCGAAGACCGCGACCTCGGCCGACGCGGTGAGATGCACGCCTTTCGCCACCACCTGATCGTTCGTGTCACGCAGGTCGGTGGCGGAAGGCAACATTACCGTCACGCTCGCGGATGCGCCCACTGTTGGAACAGGGATGGCAAAGTTCGAGGAGAACGGAACTGGCAACCCAGGCACTTCAACGCGTCCCGTCGTGCCTGCGGGACCTACAATGTATAATGTGATCTGCGGCGGGTTGGTTGGATCGGGCGCGTAATTGCCGGGGAACGTAAGCCAAAAATCCGTTCCCCTGTTAGTGAGGTCGCAGGGCGCCGGCCCCGGAGCAGTCGTGACTTCAGTAACAACGGTAGCGCAGTTGTTATCGGGGTTCGGATCGGAATTGACGGAAGCTGCGGCGGAAGCACCCGCAAGCGGCCTGACGGCAGAGACGCACGCCGTGTTGGTGAGAGGAATCGCGCTGGTCGGTATCACGATGATCGTGATATTCGCCGTCGCGCCGATTCCCATATTGCCGAGCAAGCAAGTCACCGTGCCATTGGCCTGGTTGCAACTCCCCTGGCTGGAACCGGCGGAAACGTAGCTAACGTTCGGCGGCAATGTGTCGATGACCGTGACATTGTTCGCGAGCCCGGGGCCGTTGTTCTGGACGACTAGTGTGTAGATAAGATTGCCGCCGACCGCCACGGGGTTCGGCGAGACGTCCTTGGTGATCATCAGGTCGGCGGATTCCTGAGTCTTTGCGATCTGCACGCGGTAATCCTCCACCTCGCCATCGGGAGCGGGACCGAAGAATGTTTGAACTCCCTCATGGCTGAAGCGGAATCGGGCGAACGCCTGGCCCTCTTTAGCCGTCGAAGGCACCGTGAATGAGAGGCTATTCACGCCTCCGGTCAAAGGGAGAGTGTTGAAAATCCTTTCCCCGGTCTCCGCCCAGCTTCCATTGCCATTGAAATCAATCCACGCATCAAGACGGCCGGTCTCCGAGGCCAGCACTTCGATGCTCGCGGTCTTGCCTGGCTCTAATGGCGTCTTGAAGACCACGCCGTCTTCGTCATCGAGCATTCCCGCCGGCGCGCTATCGTCGCCGGTGGCGTTCGCGTTCGGTTGGCCGTCCGTTTCAGAGTCCACCATTCGGCCGAGCTGAAAGCCCTTCTGGATTCGGTGTCGCGCTCCATTATTCTTGAGAGTGGTGGGAAAACCCGGATCAGGCGCGTCTCCGAAATCGAGTTCGATCGCGCGGATGGATAACGCCGCGGATGCGCTCGTGACAGATCCGTTAGGATTTGCCACGACCACATCGTAATTGCCCTCTTGATTCGCCTGCACACTCTTCAGGATTAATGTCGAACTGAATTCCGAAGGCAGTGCTCTCTGGTTGAACCGCCATTGGTAGGTCAAGACTGGATCACCGCTCGCCTCCACCTTGAATGTGGCATCGGTCCCCTGATCGACAGTTTGACTGGCTGGGTGAGTCACAATGGCTGGTGGAGAACCCTTCTTGTTGACACTCAAAAGGAAGGTCTTCGAGGCGACAGCGACTCCATCGCTGACTGAAATCGAGATCGTGGCATTTCCGCTCTGCCCGGGAGCGGAGCGAATGGAGACCGTCCGATTGCCGTCCGACCCTCCAAAGGTAATGCCATTATCCGGCACAAGGACTTGGTTGCTCGATTTAGCACTGACGACCAAAGAGGCCAAAGCATTGTCCACATCGCCGATTGAGAAGGAAACGGGCGCGAGAGCAACGTCCTGGTCGATCGCCTGATCTGGAATATCGGAGAGTGTCGGCGGGTCATTGACCGGGTTGACAATTACAGAGAAGACAACGGACGTCGTGTTATTCGCGACGTCTCCATTGTCAACCGTTACTGTGATAGTGGTGGTGCCGTTAGCATTCGCAACGGGCATGAAAATCAGAGCGCCGGTTGTGTTTGGACTTCTGTAGGCAACCGTTGGGGGTGTTATTAACTTTGTATCGCCAGACACAGAGGTAACTGTCAGGGTTTGTTTCTCGCTGGCTGAACCCGAGCTTATTCCCGTCAAATTCACGGTTTGAAATCCGCCATCTTCGCTAATTGAAAAATCGTCAACTCGATTAATGGTGGGTGGACTGTTGGCCTCGATACTGACGGCATAATCCTCCACTTCGCCGTCTGGATTCGATCCGGTGAATGGCAAATCGCCCTTTCGGCTGAATCGAAACCGCGCAAACGTAAACCCCGAATGCGCGCCGGGGGGAATCGTAAAGTTCAGGCTGTTGCTCCCAGCCTTCAAAGGCTGGCTCCGGAATATCTGATCAAGTGGTTCCGTCCAACTGCCATTCGCTTCAAAATCGATCCACGCGTCCAACATTCCCTGCTCCGAGGCCACAACCAGCACAGTGGCGACCTGCCCCGGCACAAGAACTTCGGCGAACGTGACACCGTCTTCGTCTCCGGGATCGTCAGCGGTGGCCGCGTCGTCTCCCAGCGCGTTTGAATCGGGTTGCCCGTCCGGTTCGCCATCAATACGTTTACCAAGCTGGAACCCTTGCACGACCCCATGCCGCGCGCCGTTTTCTTTCGCAAGCGTTGGATACGGTGGAGGCGCATCACCAAAGTCCTGCGGCCCCGCGGCTTGACCAAAAAGAGTGACCGCGAACCATCCGAGGCACACACCGGCGCAGACGGCAAACCGAGCCAGGAATCTGGTTGGCGAATTGATCGAGCAACCGCCTGAAGTTCGCGACTCAAAAATTCGGTCTAAGGTTGATATTTGCATAAGCCCAGCGCGGTGCTGGTTCGATAGTTGAAAAATTGTTTCCCGGAGTCGCGCGCAACCATGAACCGGAGCGCTTTGCATGGAGTTCCGCCTTCAGGCGGTTCCGACCGGCTAAAGCCGGGACTCCATGCCAGTTCACCGAAAGCGATCTCAAGGAATCGCGCAGCCGTTTGCAAGGGACTCTTCACGGGGTGTGAACCTCCTCAAAATTCGCGTCCGTGACCGGCTGTCCTCCGGTAGCGGTGAGGTTGAGGATGTCGTATCCATTTCCGCCATCCACAAAGAGCGCTGTTGTCGTCGATGGCGTCACGGTAAAGGTGTCGTCCCCCAGACCTCCGATCACCTGCTCCAGATTGGTGTCCGAATGGGTGGCGCTGTTGACGCCCTCCATGACGGAAAGAATTGCCGCCACGCTGACAGCCAGAGCGTTCGCCACGGTCGAGAAGTCGAGCGTGTCGGTTCCCTGCCCTGCGAACTCGACAATCGTGTCTTCGCCCCAAGTGTCGTTGAAAACGTAAGTGTCGTCGCCCGCGCCGCCCGACAACGTGTTGTTCAGGCTGTTGCTTGTTAGAGTATCGTTGAGCGAGCCGCCGATGACATTCTCAATCGCCGCGCCACCGACCAGGGTGAGGGTGAGGTTTGCGTTGACAGGTTGTGGAGCGCCTGTCCCGAGACTCGGCAGATTCACCGTCACGCCGAGCGCCGTTGTCGTCGAGAAGTCCAATGTGTCCGAGCCGCTCGAATCCGCGATCGTGTCATGGCCTTGGGGTGTGTCCGTGTCGAAAATGTAATACGAATCGCCAGTACCTCCAAGGAACACATCGTTGCCCGCGCCGCCGTTGAGGACTGCGGCACCCGCGAATGCCGTGGCGTTAAACAAATTCGCGCCGGGTCCGCCGGTCAATTCGGCGCGCTCAATCGATTCCAGTAGAAATGTGGTTCCCGGAGCAACCGTCAGCGTGGTGTCGTCGAGTATGAAACTGCCATCGTTGGAGGAGATGACGGTGTCGATTCCCTGGCGACCATCGATGCTTGCCGGCGCACCCGTCCATCCGGAAACATCGAAACGATTATCTCCTGAACCTCCAGCGAGTGTTATCCGTTCAATGCTGATCAGCGTGTCGAGTTCCGTGAGAGCCAAAACGCCAAGCATCGCGTTGGTTAACACAAAATCGATGTTCCGTGACTCGGCGAGTTGGTCGGTGCCCGATCGCCCATCGATCCAGTCGCTTCCGGGACCTCCCGTCAGGCTATTGTCCAAAGCATTTCCCAGGAGAGTGTCGTCCGCGCCGCCACCAACAAGGTTTTCAATCGCGTCTCCATCCGAAAGCGTCAGACGCAAATAGATGGACATTCCCATCGTACTGACGTCCTGCGCCGTGCCACCGATGGCCAGATCCACACTGATCGCCACACCGGTTGTGTGGGAGAAATCGAGGGTGTCGAGGCCGTTGATCGCGCCGGCTATTTCGTTCAGCATGTCAATCCCGACGGGTGTATCGGCGTCGAAGACATAGACGTCGTTGCCGGTCCCGCCCTCGAGCAGATCGTCACCCGCACCGCCCTCGAGACGGTCGTTGCCATCCTGCCCGTAGAGCGCGTCGAAACCCGCCCCCCCATTGAGCACATCGTTCCCATTGCCGCCAACGAACGTCGCGACGTCCGACAATGGATCCACAAAACCGTCGTCGCCGAGCATCAGATCATCGCCGTGGCTGCCCATGAGCTGGTCGTCATCGGGGCGCAGCTTGTCGAAAATGAGCAACACCGCATCGGGCCGCTGGCCATGCACCGGACCACCGGTTGGATTACGAAGGAACAGGAACACCGTTTCGAGACCCTCGCTCACATTGTCAGGGGTGATCGAAACGTTCACAACTTCCTCCGTGGCCGCGCCGTTGAACCGAACGAGACGGCGGAATCACACGGTGTAGTCGGTGCCCGCCAACGCGGTTCCATTCTGCGTGAATACGACGGCGAGCGGTTCGAAACTCCCGGGCACGCGATCAATGATGATTTGTGCGGAACCGTTGTTCTCCCAGATGTTGTATGCGCTCGCGTTGAAGGAAAGCGCCCACGGACCCGAGCTGATCGGCGACAGAACCGTGACGCCCGCATCGACGTTCACAACGGAGGCGTTCCCGTTGATGGAAATCGTCGCGGTAAAACCGGTGAGCATGTCCGCATCGCTGTCAATCAGGTCGGAACCCGCGTTGGGTGTGATGAAACGGAAGCTGGCGGGCGCGACAAACTGCACAAAGTAATTGCCACTGGAAAGATGGCTCATGCTGTAAACGCCATTGGTGCCGGTGATCGCGCTGGTGACAAATCCGTAGCCGCTGTCGAAGAGATTGACGCCAACGCCGGCAACCGGAGAATCCGCTCCGTCGCGCACCTGGCTGTTATTGGCATCGTTGAAAACCTGACCGCTGATCATGCCACCGGCATTCATTGGAAGCGGCGCGAGATTGATCCTGTCCGAGGAATTGGCCTGCGCAAGGTAGGCGTCGTAAGAACCGTTTCCGCCGAGCAGCCAGTGTCCACCAATCAAGTAGTCGTTACCGCCGCCGCCGTTGATGATGTCGTTGTCAGGCCCCCCGAAAACCGTATCGTCCGACCCACCACTGCCCTCGCCGATGGCATCTGGCGGCACGTGCAGCAGAAGCTCCGGCCGATAACCAACGTCTCCACCGACCGCGATCGAGCCGCCAATCGTTACGGTCTGCGGGTTGTTGCCGGTGCTGATTACCAACCCCGGCGGCAGCCCCGGTTCCACGACTTGGATGTTGGTTGCGCCCATGAGCACCGTTGCATTCCAATCGCCGGCGGAGTCTGTCAACACCGTGACGCTCGCGCCTGAGTAGTCCGTGACGTTCAATTGCAGATTCGCGAGACCGTGCTCGGAAGTGTCGAAGTATCCATCCGCGTCCGCGTCGAGAAAGACGCGGCCGGAAACTGCTGTTTTGTCGTTGTCGATGATCGTCCCCAACCCTTGATGATCGGCGAGGGTGGCTTCATCGGGCAGTCCAAGGTTGATGACGAACTCTTCGACCGGTTCCGCGATGATATCGTTGTTGACTGCAATGGTGAGAGTTGCGGTCAGCGCATGGATGCCGAAGGTCGCGACGCCGGACGCCGTACCGTAGTCAAAACCGCCAAGGGCGGAACGATTATTGGTACTCCAGGGCACGTTGACCGGGATCTCCGCGGCGTCGGAGAGGTGAAGTGTGAAGGTCATTGCCGTAATACCTGCGTCGGTTTCGGTTGCTATTGCGTCATCGATCCAGACTTTCGGGCGAGGTTCATCGTTAAAAATGGAAAGTGTGGCGGTTGTGAACTCGCCCCGTGCGGAACCACCTGCCGGGTTGCGAAGGAATAAACGCACCGTCTCGGTGCCTTCGATCAGAGTGTCGTCGAGGATCGGGATGAAAACGGACCGCTCGGTCTCATCGGCTGCAAAACGGACAAGGGTTCGGGTGCTTGTGTAATCAAGGCCGGCAACGGCGGAGCCATTCTGCGTGTAAAACACGACAACGCCTTCCGAACTTCCGGCGGCGCGCACCAGCGTGATTTCCACAAAACCGGCATCCTCGCTCACCGAGTAATCCACGTCGCTGAACTGCACATACCATGGCCCCATGTCCGCGCCGTTGTCGTCATCGGTGATCTCGACGATTGCGTGATTGTCGCCAATCGTCGCGTTGTCCGCGCGAATGAGGTTCACGAAGAAATACTCCGTTCCCTCAATGGACGTGTCGCCAAGCACGCGCACCGCGATGGTCTGTGACATTGATCCGCCTGGACTGAAAGTAACGCTGCCGGTTGCATTCTCGAAATCGGGCTGATCGAAGGCGCTGGAACCGGCGTCAGTCCCGGTGCCGCGCGCCGTCGCCCAATCGACCTTCACGTCCAGCGCGACCGGCTTGTCGAGACTGATCGTGAACGTCGCGAGGTGGTAACCCGCCTGGCCCTCGGCAACCGTCACGAGAGCCGGGTTGATTGTCACCACGGGTGGGGCGTCGTCGTCCACGATGGTCGCATTGCCAAAACCGTCAAGGATGGCGGCATTCACAGGATTCGCCAAGGCGACCAGGAAGTGTTCGGCCCGCTCATCCAGTGCGTCATCCAGGACGGAAACCGATATGGCATCGATCAGTTCCGTTACGCCCGGCGAAAAGGTGACTGTTCCGCTGCCTGGAATATAGTCCGCACCAAAATGCGCGCTGTCCGGTGTATTCTCTCCCATGGCGTTCGTGGCGTCAGCGGTGGTCCAACCAACGTTGATGGTCTGGCTACTCGGATTGGACAGGCGGACGGTGAACCTTGCCGTTGCGCCGCCCGCTACTTCCGTAACGGTGCTGTCGTCGATGGTGATGGTGGGCCGGGGATCGTCGTCTAGGATCAAGCCCTGGCCGGTCGCCTTGGCGATGGCAAGAACGGTTGAACCACCTTCGAGCGCATCGCTGAGCAGCAAATCGAACGTTTCGTTGCCCTCGTGGTTGTTGTCCGCGTGGACGAGCGCGGCAATGGTTAAACGGGTCGTGCCGGGTGTGAAAACGAGGGTATTCGAGGGAAGAGCCGGAATCGGCGTGTAATCTTCCGGTGCGGTGGCAGTCACATCGGCGGTTCGATATTTGACGGTGACAGGGAGCGCGCTCGGAGCACTGAGACTGACTGTAAACAGGAACGCCGTGGTTCCGAGCGTGCTGCCTTCGCTTTGGGTCACGTCGTCAATGACGACAATCGGCGGACCGCGAAGTCCTGCATCCATGCTCACTGCGCCAGTCGAGCCAAGTGTGAATACCGCGGACTCGCCACTCGTGGCGTTGGGATCGCTGACGGTGTCGCTGTCGAGCGCGTCATTGGTGCCGACGTTCTGCGGCGAAAAAACCTGGCCGGCGTCGAGTTTCAAGACCTTGACGTAATAATCGCCCGCGTGCAGGCCAGTGAAGCTGTAGCCGCCAGTGGCATTGGTAGTCACCGTGTCTTCCATCACCCACGTGGCGGCGTTGTATAGCTGGACGGTAACACCCGCCATGCCGGGCTCCGAACTGTTTCGAATTCCATCGCCATCGGTGTCGGACCAGACGCGACCGTTGACGCTCGGACCGGAAGGGGTCACGCCTGCGGGTGCAAAAGCGTCGTCTGCATACTCGACATCGTTGCCTGCGCCGCCATCCAGAAAATCCACACCGTCGGGCTCGATGGATGTCGCCGTGCCGCTGACCGACAAGGTGCCACCGAACAGGGTGTCGTCGCCGCCGCACCCGAAGAGCACGTCGCTGCCGGCGCCGCCGATCAGCACATCATCGCCAGATCCCGTGATGCCCGTTACTTCGAGCCGGTTGACGATCGTGCCGAAATCCCCGACCAACACATCATCGCCGGAGCCACCGTCGAGTGTGTCCGCGCCGGATCCACCCACGAGCCGGTCGTTACCCCGTCCCCCGCTGAGTTTGTCATTGCCGTCTTCGCCAAAGAGCTGGTCATCGCCGTCGCCTCCATCGAGCACGTCACTACCCGCACCACCAAGGAGCAGATCCGCACCGCCAAGAGTGACGAGCAAGTCATTGCCATCCTCTCCATAAAGCACGTCATCGCCGCCGTTCCCGGAAATCGTGTCGTTTCCAGCGCCGCCGTGGAGAAGGTCGTTGTGCACGCCGCCGGTGATTGTGTCGTTGCCGTCATCACCCCAGATCATCGTATTGCTGAACCCAACGGTGCCGACGATCGTATCGTTCCCCGCGCCGCCGTAGATGACGTTGTTTGGGTTGTCCGAGGCATAGATGACATCGTCGCCGACACCACCGTTGAACTGCACCTGTGCAAGGACCCCGCGCGCGTCGAGTGTGTCGTCACCATTACCGCCATCC